>CAZJQX010000019.1:0-24830 GCA_964548305.1 uncultured Lachnospiraceae bacterium | reverse complement strand
AACGGCCGATTCGGATTGCCAGTGTAGAGTGGCGGGACGGACAGCAGTCGCTGCTGGCAACACGAATCAAAACCGAGGATATGCTGCCGATTCTGCCGAAGATGGATGATGTCGGCTACGAATGCATGGAAATGTGGGGCGGCGCCACTTTTGATGTCTGCATCCGCTATCTCGGAGACGATCCCTGGGAGCGCATTCGGGCATTTAAGAGGCTTTGCAAAAAAACGCCGCTGCGGATGCTGCTTCGCGGGCAGAATATCATCGGCTACACACAGTATCCGGACGATATCGTAGAGAAGTTTGTGGAGCTGGCAGCAAAGGCCGGCATCGACAAGTTCCTGGTCTTCGACGGGCTCAATGATGTGCGGAATACGGAGACCGCCATCAAAGCGGTGATCCGAAACGGCAAAGCCGCCGAAGCCAACATTTGCTATACCATCTCGCCGGTGCATACCGTGGAGAAATATGTGCAGATGGCGAAAGATTATGCGGCTCTCGGGGTGAAGGCCATCCATGTGGAGGACATGGCCGGCATGATGAATCCACAGCAGGTTTCCGCTGTCATCCGCGGCATCAAAGCCGCTGTGAACCTGCCGGTACACTTCCATGCACATTCCATTGCCGGTATGGCCGATATCTGCTACTGGGAAGCCATTAAGGCCGGTGCAGAGGTGGTTGACTGCGACGTATCCGCATTGGCACTCGGTCCGTCGCATCCGCCGATTGAAAGCATTGCAACGGCTCTGAAGGGAACCGGCTACGATCCCAAGCTTGACATGGATCTCATTGAGGAGATCAACGCGTATTTCAAGAAGCTGCGCGAAAAGTACAGTGCGCATCTCAGCAAATTTACGGGCGTAGACATTTCCGTACTGAAGCATCAGATACCGGGCGGCATGCTTTCGAATCTCGAAAGCCAGTTGAAGAGCATGAATGCACTGGATCGGATCGAAGAGGTTTTCGAAGAAGTGCACCGGGTGCACAAGGATTTCGGCTATCCGCCGCTGGCAACGCCATTTGCACAGATGGTCGGCTCGCAGGCCACATTCAATGTGCTGATGGGTGAGCGTTACAAGATGATCTCGAAGGAAAGCCGGGAGTATATCAAGGGCATGTACGGACGTCCGGCAGGCGAGATTGATCCGAAGCTGAAGGAAGCTGTTCTCGGAGATCAGCCCATGAATACGGAGCGTCCCGGCGGACTGCTTCCGGCCGGATGGGAAAAGGCAAAGATGGAGGCAGGAAGCCTTGCGAGAAGTGAAGAAGACGTGATGACTTATGTGCTCTTCCCGAGCCTGGCAGAGAAGTTCCTGAAGCAGAAATACAATATTTGACCGGTACATAAATGAGGAGGAAGATATATGAAACAAACAGATGAGGCCAAGCTCACGGAGGCAAGGGAGACGCTGGCTGAGCTGAAGGAGCAGCGCGGCGGCTCTGTTCTTTCCATTCATAAGAAGATGGCCAATGATCCGAAGCTTTTGAAGGCATTCAGCCAGCAGTTCCGGATCTGCAAGCAGGAAATCGAGCACATTCCGCCGCAGTACATGGAACTTATGCTGATGATCATGGGCGCTGCCAAGGGAAATGCGGTCACCGTAAAAACTCACGGCGAGCTTGCATTAAAGAAGGGCGCGACCATGGATGAGCTCGGTGAGGCGCTGCGGCTACTGTTCTTTTACTACGGCGCATCTGCTGTGATTCCTGCGGTGGAGTTGTTCGAGGAAATCGATGAAACAGAAGAGGAGGCGAAATAAGTCATGGCAGGAGAATTTATGCCGACCACCGTGGATTGCTTCATTGTAAATGATACAGAGCTTGCCGACCATGCCGACACGCTGACCCATCCGAAGGAAGGAAAGCTTATCATCATTGTGGATCAGGTTCTGCCGCCGAATTCCCCGGCGATATCCGAGCGGCATCGGAAGCTGATGGCGCTGGCGGACCGGACCGGTGCAGAATTCCATTACGGAGACGCGATGACGGCGGTTCTGCTTAGTCGCGGACTGACAAAGGGAGAGGGCGTTGTGATCGGCACCACCCGGGACGTGATGGCTGCCGGTGCCTTCGGCATGGCCGGCATTTGCCTTGATCATGAAAAATTTCTGGAGGCGATGAATACCGGTTACATTCGGTTGGTTGGGCAGGCAGTTGACACCGTGCTTCTCAAAGGGCATCCTCAAAAAACAGTTGACGCAAAGCGGGCGGCTCTTGCGCTGATCAGACAGCTGCAGGGTAAGAATCTTGAAAACACGGTGCTGCGGCTCGTGTGCGAGGAGAAGGATGCGCTTTCTGCGGAGGATAAGCTGCAGTTTCTGCTGACGCTGTCCCATCTGAATATCACGACCGCATATTTTGCTGAGGAAGCGGAACGCTTGGATGAGAGCAGGGAAGTGCCGTTAAGCAGAATTCCGCTTTTGCCGTTTCATATGGATGGCATTGATTATACGCTGGATTTCGCAGAAACAGAGGCTCTTGCTGTGCTCCCCGGAAGCTACGAAGCTGTGCTTCCGCTGACCGAAATTCCGAAAACCGCAGTGATCAGTACCTTTATCGGCGGCTCTGCCGGCGGCAGTATTCGGGAGCTGCGCTGCCTTGCCCGGAAGCTGAAGGGCAGAAAAATCGCCTACGGCACACGGCTGATTGTTTCCCCGGCATCCCGGGAGGACTATATTGCAGCGGCAAATGAAGGCATCCTCACAACAATTTTCGAAGCCGGCGGTCTGGTGATCAACCACTGCGGAAGTCCGGCGGTTTCCGGACGCATCGGCGAAAATGAGGTTATGGTTTCGAATGATACGGAAAATGCAGTCGGCTTTGCCGGATTCAAATCCTCCCGTACCTTCATAACGGATACAGAATCTGCCGCTGCGGCAGCACTCAGCGGATACATCGGCGAAGCGGAGGAAGCCGGCACAAGTACGGAGACCGGCGCCGAAGACATTTCCCTCGAAGGCAGAATCTGGAAATTCGGGGACGATATCGATACGGACATCATCATTCCGACGCAGCATCTGAACTATGCCACGATGGACGAGATCAGGACGCATGCCTTTGAACCGCTGCGGCCGGAAATCGCGGCGCTGTTCCGGGAAGGCGATATGATCGTGGCCGGCAGCAACTTCGGCTGTGGCTCCTCAAGAGAGCAGGCGGCGGAGGTACTGCTGGCAAACGGCATTCACTGTGTGGTGGCGAAGTCCTTTGCCCGGATTTTCTTCCGGAATGCCATCAACAATGGTGTGCTTCTGCTGGAATGCCCGGCGCTTCCGGACGAGGTGCAGGAGGGAGATACCATCCGCGTTGAATTGAATCGGCAGATCATCACGGCGAACGGAAAGCAGTATCCCATTAAGCAGGTTCCGGAAAATCTCTACCGGATCATTGCCGACGGCGGACTGGTGAAGAGCGTGGAAAAGCAGTTCAAAGCGGCTGCAGGAGGTAAATGATGGGACATACACTGGCGGAAAAAATATTGATGAGGCATACGGGCTCAGATAACCTGCAGCCAGGCGATCTCGTGGTGGTGGAGCCGGATTTTGTGGTGGTTCACGACATTTACACGGCATTTCTGCAGAAGAAGCTGCATGCCATGGGCGTGAAAAAGGTCTGGAATGCGGATAAGATTGCAATTATGCATGATCATCTGTCACCGGCCTGCCAGGAGGGCGATCCCCGCAGCATGCGGGCGGGCTACGAGCTGGTGGAGGAGTACGGCATCAAGCACTTCCATGCGACCGGCGGCATTGTGCATCAATTGGTGCCGCAGCTTGGCTACGGCAAGGCGGGTGATATCGTATTTGTAACGGATTCCCATACCACGACCTACGGCGCGGTCGGCTGCTTTGCCACCGGTATCGGTTACACGGAAATGGCGGCCATCTGGGGCACCGGAAAGCTCTGGCTGCGGGTGCCGTCCACCATCCGCGTACAGGTTGACGGCGTACTGCCCGAGCATGTTTATTCCAAAGACATTATCCTGCGGGTGCTGGGCGATCTCAAGGCGGCCGGCGCGACCTACAAGGCACTGGAGTTCGGCGGCACCACGATTGATGCCCTGTCTGTGGATGCACGGCTCACCATGTCCAACATGGCGGTGGAATGCGGCGCAAAGGTCGGACTTTTTGCGGCTGATGAAAAAACTGCAGCCTACAGTGGGCTGGATTACGAGGAGATTTCCTGGGTGAAGCCGGATCCGGATGCGCAGTATGAGCGTGTGCTGCATTATCGTGCGGAGGAGCTGGAGCCTGTGCTGTCCTGTCCGCCCTACGTGGACAATGTGCATCCGCTGAGCGAGGTGGAGGGCACTAAGGTGAATCAGGTTTTTCTGGGGTCCTGCACGAACGGACGACTGGAAGATCTTGCGGCGGCTGCAAAGGTGCTGAAGGGGAAGAAAATTGCACCTTTCGTGAAATTTGTCATCACACCGGCCTCCAATGCGATTTTTGAAGAGGCTATGAAGCTTGGCTACATTCAGACTTTCGTGGAGGCGGGTGGTTTCGTGACGGCGCCGTACTGTTCCTTCTGCGAGGGCATCACCATGGCGCTGCTTTCGGATGATGAGGTTGCGCTTGGCACCAACAACCGGAACTTCCTCGGACGCTACGGCTCCCCGAAGGCGAAGGTCTATCTCTGCAGTCCGGAGGTGGCGGCAGCCTCTGTGCTGACCGGCCGCATCACCAATCCGGCAAATCTGTAACACAAAGGAGTATTTATGAAAAGCTTTAAAATCATGGGCATTTCGCTTCCGGTGTTTCTTGTTGAAGCGATCGTCATCATCGGTTCCACCTATGTGGGCTGGCAGAACACCGGTATTCTGGGCTGCCTTGCCTATATGATCTGTCTCGGCTCCATTCTGAGTTTGATCGGTGACCACATCCCCATTGTAAAGGACTATCTAGGCGGCGGCTCCGTGGTCTGCATCTTCGGTACGGCGGCCATGGTGACCTACGGACTGATTCCGGCCGACTTTGCCGCCAGCATGAAGGACTTCTTCACCGGCAGCACAGATTTCATTAACCTGGCCCTCGCTGCGCTGATCTGCGGTTCCATCATGGGTATGGACAGGGAAATGCTGAAGAAGGCGGCTGTCCGGTATATGCCGGTGTTGATTTTCTCCCAGCTTTGTGGTGCGGTGGCTGTGGCCATCGTCGGTACACTGGTGGGCTACGGAACAAGAGAAGCCGTGCTCTATATCGGTATTCCGGTGATGGGCGGCGGCCTCGGTGCCGGTGCGGTTCCGCTGTCACAGATGTTTGAGGCGGCAACCGGTGTGGATGCGGCAACAATCCTTTCCAAGATGACGCCGGCTGTTTCGCTGGGAAATGCCATTGCCATCGTGCTGGCCGGTCTTCTCGGAAAGCTCGCCGACAAGAATCCGAAGATTACCGGAAACGGCAAGCTGATGCCCGCGGGACAGGAGGAGCTGATCGGCAAGAAGCGCGAGAAATCGAGTCTCGATTACGGCGCCATCGGACGTGGCCTGTTTGTGGCCGTTGTTTTCTATGTGATCGCCGGCGGCGTGCATCAGCTGATTCCGAAGTTCCATCGTTATGCGTACATGGTAATCCTGCTGATCATCGCAAAAATCAGCGGCATTGTGCCGAAGCAGTGCGAGGACGACTGTTGGTACTTTTACAATGCCGTCATCACCAATGTGTCGAAGCTTCTGCTGGTCGGCATCGGCGTTGCTCTCATTGACCTTCCGGCCGTTATTGCCGCCATCACACCGATGTACGTGCTGCTGACCGCCGTTGTGGTTGTGGCTGCCCTCTGCGGCGCCATGTTTGCCGGAAAGCTCGTGGGCTTCTATCCAGTGGAGTCCGGCATCTCCGCCGGCCTCTGTGCCGTAAACATGGGCGGCTCCGGCGACCTTGCGACCCTCGGTGCCTCCAACCGAATGGAGCTTCTGCCCTTTGCGCAGATTTCCTCCCGCATCGGCGGCTCCCTGATCCTGATCGTCGGCGGCATTCTGGTACAGCTTCTGTGATGTGTAATTGTTTAGCACCACCAGAAAAAATCATAAAATGCGTAGCTAAGCTTGCTTGACTTTCCGTCCAGTCTGTTTATAATACGTACAGGTGTCATGACACCTGTATATAGACAAACGGGAGGAAATCATAAATGGATAGAATAAAGGCTTTTTTGGTGCGGAAAAACATCGTCTTTTCCGCGAAGCGATATGGCATTGATGCGCTCGGCGCCATGGCACAGGGACTGTTCTGCACGCTGCTGATCGGCACGATACTGAATACACTCGGCACGCAGTTTCATATCGGTTTTCTGACAGAAACCGTCGCCACGGTAAACGGCTCTGATTTGACCGTCGGCGGTCTGGCTTCAGCTATGGTCGGACCGGCCATGGCGGCCGCCATCGGCTATGCGTTGGCCGCACCGCAGCTGGTGCTGTTTTCTCTGATTCCGGTCGGCTATGCCACAAATGTACTCGGCGGTGCCGGCGGCCCGCTCGCGGTGCTGGTGGTGGCCATCATAGCGGCAGAATGCGGCAAGGCTGTCTCCAAGGAGACCCGGATCGACATTCTGGTGACGCCGATCGTGACGATCCTTGTCGGTATCGGGCTGGCGAGTCTCATTGCAAAGCCTATCGGAAATGCCGCCTCCGCCTTCGGCAGCTTCATCATGTGGGCAACGGATCTGCAGCCGTTCCTGATGGGCATTCTGGTTTCGGTTTCGGTGGGTGTGGCCCTCACGCTCCCGATTTCCTCTGCTGCGATCTGTGCGGCGCTCAGCCTCACCGGACTTGCCGGCGGTGCCGCTGTTGCGGGCTGCTGTGCCCAGATGATCGGCTTTGCGGTCATGTCCTTCCCGGAAAACGGCATCGGCGGTCTCGTGAGCCAGGGCATCGGCACATCTATGCTGCAGATGCCGAACATCGTGAAGAATCCCCGGATCTGGATTGCGCCGACATTGGCCTCTGCAATCACCGGCCCCATCGCAACCTGCGTGTTCAAACTGACGATGGACGGCGCAGCGGTGTCCTCCGGCATGGGCACCTGCGGTCTGGTGGGACAGATCGGCGTCTATACCGGATGGGTTAATGATGTCGCCGCCGGCACCAAGGCGGGGATCACAGCATTTGACATCGCGGGACTTCTTCTGATAAGCTTTGTTCTGCCGGCGGTGCTTTCCTGCATTTTCTGTGCAATCGAGCGTCGCCTGGGATGGATAAAGGACGGAGATCTGAAGCTGTAATGGATTCGAACGAACGAAGAGAAGTAATCAGGAAAATATTAAGCGAGAGCAACGCTGCAGTCAGTGCGGGAAAGCTCAGTGAACGGCTCGGTGTGAGCCGCCAGATCATTGTCGGGGATGTGGCGCTGCTTCGGGCGGCCGGCTGTGCCATTGACGCGACACCGCGGGGCTACCGCCTGCAGCAGAGGGACAATGACGCTCATGGCATGAAGAAGGCAATGATTGCCTGCCGTCATGAGAGCAGCCGCACCGAGGAGGAGCTGAATATCCTGGTGGACAACGGCTGCCGGGTTCTCGATGTCATTGTCGAGCACCCGGTCTACGGTCAGCTCACCGGTCTGCTGGCGATCGCAAGCCGCTATGACGTGAAGAACTTCATGAAGCGTGTGCAAATGTCGGCGGCGCATTCGCTCTGCGAGCTCACAGACGGTCTGCACATCCACACCGTTGAATACACGGATGAGGACGCCTATGAGCGTGCTCTGCAGGAGCTGGACAGCGCCGGGATTCTGTTTAAGGAATGAGTACGCAGCCCATTGCGCTCGGAAAAATACTTGCATTTCCGTCGGAAATCCGTATAATACGCAATGGTAAAAATTTCATAAAGAGCTGGTATAATTGGAAACGACACAAGCGCTTACGCTTGATAACGAACAACACATGTGTCTGCTATCAACCGGGTTCAGCGCAGGCTAGACCTGCGGGGCCCGGTTGATTTTTTCGTAAAGGAGAACAATTATGCCAAAGAACAAATTTCAGGACGTCGTATTCACAGCAATCATGGCAACGATCATGGTGTACGGAATGGTGGTCTATAATGTAGCGCTGAACACCGGCGGTGTGAGCACCCAGACATTTTTAAGCGCGCTGCATGAGCTGCCGATCATGGTGCCGGTTGCCTTTGTGCTGGAATTCTTTGTGGTCGGAAAGATTGCCAGAATGCTGGCCTTTACCGTGATGACGCCGAACGACAGACCGCAGTTTATCACCTATGCGATTTCCATCTGCATTTGCTGCATCATGTGCCCGGTGATGAGCCTGGTGGCAACCATCCTGTTTAAAGATACGAAGACCTTCGGCTGCTGGGTGCAGACTTGGGGCATGAATTTCCCGATGGCCATCTGCTATCAGATGTTCTACTGCGGACCGCTGGTAAGACTGATTTTCAGAACCATCTTCCGTGAGAACCAGAAGGCAGAAGAGAAGGCCGCATAATGACGGACGATAGATAATATAGTACAGAACCCCGGAGCGATACCGCTTCGGGGTTCTTTTTACGGTCAAATGGAGCTGCGACGATGTATCCGGTGCCCTGCGGAACGCAAAGCCTTCTCATCTATGCATAAACTTTGCTTTTTTGAAGTTTTTCGCAGCTGCTTCGCTGTGCTGAGGTCAGCGGATTTTGAAGAAAATTGACTGAAAAACAGCGCCGTCATAGTTCATGTGACGGCGCTGTTTTTGGCTTTTACACGGTGCTGCTGTCAGATCAGTCCCTGAATCAGGATGATCAGGATCAGGATCGGCAGAACGTACTGCAGGTACGGCTTCAGTGCACGCGGCAGCTTGATGCCCTGACCTTCGTTGCACTCGGCCAGGTACTTATCGAAGCCCCAGCCCCACTTGCTGACGCAGAAGAGCAGGTAAATGAGGGATCCGATGGGCAGCAGCAGGTTGCTTACGATGAAGTCCTCGGAATCCAGCACATCGCGGCTGCCGATGATGTGGAGATCCGACCACAGGTTGTAGCCCAGCACACAGGGCAGACTTGCGATCAGTACGAAGAGACAGTTGATGATCACGGCCTTCTTTCTGCTGCAGCCGAAGTTGTCGATGCTGCTGGACAGCAGGTTCTCAAATACGGTGATGACCGTAGAGAAGGAAGCGAAGGTCATGAACAGGAAGAAGAGTGTTCCCCAGATCCGTCCGCCCATCATGTTCATGAACACCTTCGGCAGGGTCAGGAAAATGAGGGAAGGTCCCGCATCCGGCTGTACCCCGAAGGAGAAGCAGGCCGGGAAGATGATGAGACCGGACATAATGGCCACGAAGGTATCCAGCACACAGATCCGGATGGATTCGCCGGTCAGCGTGAACTGCTTCGACATGTAGGAGCCGAAGATCTCCATGCAGGCCACGCCAAGGCTCAATGTGAAGAAGGACTGGTTCATGGCCGCCATGATCACGTTCTTGAGACCGACTTCATTTACCCGGGAAAGGGACGGCAGAAGATAGAACTTCACGCCCTCACCGGCGCCAGGCAGCATAATGCTGTGAACCGCCAGCACCACGATCAGTGCCAGGAGGCAGACCATCATCACGGTGGTTACCTTCTCGAGACCTTTCTGCAGACCGAAGGAGCAGACCATGAAGCCGGCCAGAACAGTCACAACCATGCAGGCTGCCATTTCTTCGGGGTTGCCCAGCATGGTGCTGAAGACATTATCCGCAGCCTCTGAGGTGAGACCGTCGAAGGTGCCGAAGGCGAACTTGAAGAAATACGACAGCATCCAGCCGGATACCGTGGTGTAGTACATCATGAGCAGGTAGGCGCCGGCAATGGCGAACCAGCCGTGAATGTGCCATTTGCTGCCCTTCGGCTCCAGTGCCTTGTAGGCCTTGACGGCACTCTGGCGGGAGGCACGTCCCGTGGCAAGCTCCATGGTGAGGACCGGCACGCCCATGATCACCAGGAACAGAAGATAGAAGAGAACGAAGATGCCGCCTCCGTTCTGACCGGCAAGGTACGGAAATTTCCATACATTTCCGATACCGATTGCGCATCCGGCACTGACCAGAATGAAGCCAATGCGGGATTTGAAGCTTTCTCGATTGTCCATATACTCCCCCTTTGAGTAAAACTTGTAAACAAACCTAAAAAGCATAGCAGATATTTCCAAAATGTGCTATAGATTACTTGGTAAATATGCATGTATACATGCGATAAAGGGAGTACAAATATGGACACATCGGTCAAGGATATGACCAGGGGCTCGCTCTGGTCGGGGATTTTTCTCTTCAGCTTTCCGCTGATCCTGTCGAATCTTCTGCAGATTCTTTTTAACATGTCGGACATTGCAGTGGTGGGCCGCTTTGCGGGCTCTGTTGCCCTGGGGGCCGTGGGCTCCACGACCACCTTGGTGACGCTTTTTACAAGCTTTCTCATCGGCATTGGCGGAGGGGTTAATGTCGTCACCGCGCAGGCCTTCGGGCGGGGCGAACGGGAGGATGTGCGGAAGACCGTGCATACGGCATTTCTGCTCTGCCTCATCATCGGACTCTGCGTGCTGCTATTCGGTGAGCTGACGAGCCGCCTGATCCTCGAACTGCTCAACACCAAGGATACGCTGATCGACGGGGCGACACTTTACCTTCGGATCTATTTCCTCGGCATGCCGGCATTAGCGATCTATAATTACGGAAATGCCGTCTTCAGCGCCGCCGGCGATACAAAGAAGCCGCTGCTGTTTCTGTCCATTGCGGGTGTATTGAATGTGATCCTCAATCTATTCTTTGTTATCGTCTTGAAAATTGATGTGGCAGGCGTGGCCATTGCCAGCATCAGTGCGCAGTACTTTTCGGCGATCGCGATCATGATTGCGCTGATGCGGCTGAAGGGAGAGCATGGCTTCCGGCTGAAGTATCTGCAGTTGGACCGACGGAAAACAAAGACACTGCTGTCTCTCTGTCTTCCCGGCGGTATCCAGAATGCGATTTTTCAGACCGCAAACCTCTTTGTGCAGTTGGGCGTCAATACCTTCAGCGCCACTGTGGTTGCGGGAAATGCTGCCGCACAGAACGCAGACGGCCTCGCTTATGATGTCATGGCTGCCTTCTATACCGCCTGCGGCAGCTATATCGGACAGAATTACGGTGCCGGAAATTTGAAGCGGGTGAAAAAGACCTACTACATCAGCATGTTTTATGCCTTTGCCTTCGGTCTGTGCATCGGACTGACGCTGGTGCTTTTCAGCACACAGTTCCTGTCGCTTTTCACCAATGATCCGGAGGTACTGGAGGCAGGCCGCTATCGTCTCACCATCATGGGACTGAGCTATGGCTTCTCCGCACTGATGGACAACTCCATTGCCGCATCCCGCGGCCTCGGCAAGGGCGTGGTGCCCACCATTGTGGTGATCATGGGCTCCTGTGTCTTCCGCATCATCTGGATCTTTACGGTGTTTGCGGTATTTAAGACCATTACCTCGCTGTATCTCCTGTATATCTTCTCCTGGACGATCACCGGAATCGCTGAGGCCTGGTATTTCCATCGGGTTTACCGGGAGGCGGAGAAGAGAATGACTGTTTCTGTAACTGTATAGGGAAGCGCTGATTAAATCAGCATTTCCTTAACGCCATCGAAAAAGTATAAAGATCCTTCTTGCATGCGCTGTGGCAAAGTGCTACACTTCTGGTCAGAGAGAAAAAAGAACAGACAAAAGGGGAGCTGATGAGATCGGCTGAGAGTGGACTGAAAGTCCAGACCCGTAACCTGATTTGGATAATGCCAACGTAGGGATATATGTGATTTTTGCGAGAGCAGATATACCGTTCGTTGGTATATCTGCTTTTGTTGTTGAATGGGGTACGCGCTGCGGGCCACGTTCAACAACGGAATTTCTCTTTAGATTGAATGGGAACCGCTAGGCGAACCCCATTCAACGTAGTCTGGCCAGACTGCGCGGCAGACCGGGGGCACCACCTTCTGTCGCGATACAAAAGTGATGCGTATTGAAAAGGAGTTTACCATGTATACAGCATTAACAATCGCAGGCTCTGACAGCTGCGGAGGCGCCGGCATTCAGGCAGATTTGAAAACCATGACCGCTCTTCATGTTTATGGGGAGTGCGCGGTCACGGCTCTGACTGCCCAGAACACGACCGGCGTAAAAGGAATCATGGAAGTGTCAAGGGAGTTTCTGGGAAGTCAGCTGGATGCGGTTTTCACCGACATTTACCCGAATGCGGTGAAATGCGGCATGATCCCCAATGCGTCTCTTATGGAAATGACGGCGGCGAAGCTTGTTGAATACCATGCGGAGAACATTGTGGTGGATCCGGTTATGGTCTCTACCAGCGGTCATTCCCTGATGGAGACAGAAGCGCTATCGACACTGAAAAAGAAACTGATTCCTCTTGCATCTGTGGTAACTCCGAATATACCGGAAGCAGAGGTGCTTTCCGGCATGTCGATTCATTCTCGGGAGGATATGGAGCAGGCAGCAGCCCGCATCCATGCCGAAACCGGTGCGGCGGTTCTTATTAAGGGCGGCCACGGCACAGAGGATGCTGCGGACTATCTGCTGACCGAAACCGGCAGCAAATGGTTTGTCAACACCCGAATCGACAATCCAAATACCCATGGAACCGGTTGCACGCTGTCCAGTGCCATCGCCTCCTATCTTGCCAGGGGCATGGATCTCACGTGCAGCGTTTCCGCGGCAAAGAAATACCTGACCGGTGCGATTGCAGCGGGGCTGAATCTCGGAAAGGGATCCGGGCCGCTGAATCACATGTACTGTCTGTCGGAGCCGGAGAACTGACTTTTGGAAACGCTGCTTTACAGCGCTTCTTCGCTGGATTTGCATTGTAGAGTAGCAATTTTTCTGCAAATCCATGCGATCCGATCTGGCCGATGCAGCAAATAATCTGCTGCACAAAAAAACAGGAGAGTTACCGCTTCTTGCATGAGTCTGCAAGGAGATTTATGAAAACAAACAATTTAAAAAAACTGACACTTACAGCAATATTTGCAGCCATCGCAGTGGTGGGCTCGCTTTTTTCGTTCCCGATCTTCGGGGCGAAGTGCGCACCGGTGCAGCATCTCATCAATGTTCTCTGTGCCATTTTTCTGGGACCGGCCTACGGTGTGGGATGCGCCTTCATTGCCTCCTTCATCCGGACCCTTCTGGGACTTGGGACAATGCTGGCCTTTCCGGGCAGTATGTGCGGTGCGGCGCTGGCCGGACTTCTGTACCGGTTCAGCAGGCGGAGATGGACGGCCTACGTCGGTGAAGTTTGCGGAACAGCGCTGATCGGCGGCATGCTGGCGTATCCGGTGGCGTCTCTTATTCTGGGAAATACCACAGCTACGCTGTTCACCTTTGTGGTGCCGTTCCTGGTCAGCACAGCGGGTGGAGCCGTGATCGCGGCTGTCCTTTGTGAGCTGATGGCGGGCACCGGTTTGCTGCCGCAGCTGAAGTGTCAGCTGGAGGAAAATCATGGAAGCACAGGCATATACAACACAGATGGATGCCGCGAGAAAGGGCATCATAACTAAGGAAATCCAGATTGTTGCGGAAAAAGAGCACCGTACCGCCGAAGACATTAGACAGCTCGTCGCCGAGGGAAAGATTGCAATTCCGGCCAACAAGCATCATAAGTGCCTGAATCCGGAGGGCGTCGGCAGCATGCTCCGCACGAAGATCAATGTGAATCTCGGCATTTCGAGAGACTGCAAGGATTATGACATCGAAATGCAGAAGGTGATGAGTGCAGTGAACATGGGCGCTGAGGCCATCATGGATCTGTCGAGCCACGGCAATACGCAGCCCTTCCGGACGAAGCTGACCTCGGAATGTCCGGCCATGATCGGTACGGTGCCGATTTATGACAGTGTGATCCATTATCAGCGGGATCTCGCGTCCCTCAGCGCGAAGGATTTCATCGATGTGGTGCGGCTGCATGCGGAGGACGGCGTGGATTTCGTGACGCTGCACTGCGGCATTACACGGAAGACCATCGAACAGATCAAGAAGCATAAGCGGAAGATGAATATCGTGAGCCGCGGCGGTTCACTGGTTTTCGCCTGGATGTCCATGACCGGCGAGGAAAACCCGTTCTATGAGTATTTCGATGAGATTCTGGATATCTGCGAAGAACATGACGTGACCATTTCGCTTGGAGATGCCTGCCGGCCGGGCTGTCTTGCCGATGCGACGGATGTCTGCCAGATCGAGGAGCTGGTGCGGCTCGGCGAGCTCACAAAGCGTGCCTGGGCGCACAATGTGCAGGTGATGGTCGAGGGCCCGGGCCACGTGCCGCTGGACCAGATCGCCGCCAATATGAAGGTGCAGCAGACCATCTGTCAGGGGGCACCCTTCTATGTGCTGGGACCGCTGGTAACCGATATCGCACCGGGCTACGATCACATTACCTCGGCCATCGGCGGAGCGGTAGCTGCTATGAATGGCGCGGCCTTCCTCTGCTATGTAACGCCGGCGGAGCATCTGGCACTGCCGAACGTGGATGATGTGAAGCAGGGCATCATTGCCAGCAAGATTGCAGCCCATGCGGCGGATATTGCAAAGGGCATTCCGGGCGCCCGCGACATCGATGACAAAATGGCAGATGCCAGAAGAGTGCTGGACTGGGATGCACAGTTTGCCTGCGCGTTGGATCCGGAGACAGCAAGGGCAATCCGGGATTCCAGAAGCCCTGAGGATGATCACGCCGAGGCCTGTTCCATGTGTGGCAAGTTCTGCGCTGTCCGCAGCATGAACAAGGCTCTGGCCGGAGAGTATATTGATATTTTGTAATTATGAACAAAAAGCAACTTTCACTTTATGCCATTACCGACAGGAGCTGGCTGAAGGCTGGGGAAAATCTGGAGGATGCCGTCCGGGAAGCGATTCTCGGCGGCGCTTCTATTGTGCAGCTTCGCGAAAAGCAGCTCGCCGGTACGGATTTGCGGCTGTTGGCACAGCGCGTGCAGGCGGTCTGCCGGGAATTTTCGGTTCCTTTCATTATCAATGATGATGTCCGGCTTGCTGCGGAGCTGCAGGCAGACGGCGCGCATGTGGGCGCTTCTGACATGGCGGTCGCAGAGGCACGGGCGCTTCTTGGTCCGGATAAAATCATCGGTGCCACCGCAAAAACCGTAGAGCAGGCACGGGCGGCAGAGAAAGCCGGCGCGGATTATCTCGGGAGCGGCGCCATTTTCGGCACCACCACGAAGAAGGATGCGAAGCCTATGTCTTCGGAGCTGCTGCGGGAAATCTGCGAAAGCGTGAAGATTCCGGTTGTGGCGATCGGCGGCATCGACGCCGACAACATTTCCCGACTGAGGGGTCTGCCTGTCGCCGGCGCTGCGGTCGTGAGCGGTATTTTTGCTCAGGAAAATGTCTTCGGCGCGGCACGGCAGCTGCGGCTTCGGCTGTGGGGAAAGCCGGTGGTGCACTGCATCACCAATACTGTAACGATCAATGATGTAGCAAATCTCCTGCATGCCGTGGGCGCATCGCCCATCATGTCGCACGATGTGCATGAGGTGGAGGAGGTGCAGGAAAATGCGGATGCACTCCTCGTTAATCTCGGTGCCATTGAGGATTTTGCTGCCATGAAGCTGGCCTATCGGAAGGCACTGGAAATGGGACATCCGATTGTGATTGATCCGGTGGGCGCAGCCGGAAATGCTTATCGGAGAAAATGCCTTTCCGAACTGCTGACAATCGGTTCGCCAAGCTGTATCCGCGGCAACCAGTCCGAGATTCTGGCCATCGCGTCAGGGAA
This sequence comes from uncultured Lachnospiraceae bacterium, assembly GCA_964548305.1. Lineage (GTDB taxonomy): Bacteria > Bacillota > Clostridia > Lachnospirales > Lachnospiraceae > Oribacterium. The sequence goes on along the minus strand of CAZJQX010000019.1, from coordinate 9,113 downwards.
GAATTCGGCACGCGGACTGGACGGCAGCGCGGCGCTTTCTGAGGAAACAGCGGAGGCGCTGGCAAGAAAGCTTCATTGCCTGATTGCGGCGACCGGGGAGACGGATATTCTGACGGATGGGCGGAAAACGATTCGGAACAGCTCCGGAAGCTCGCTGCTGACTGCGATCACAGGCTCCGGCTGTATGCTGTCCGCGATGTTGGCAGCAGAGGCGGCTTATGCAGTCGGCAGCAGTGCTGCGGTATCGGAAACGCACGCCAAAGAAACGGCATTAAGTGGAAGTTCTGATCTTTTTCCGGAAAACGCCTTCAATGTAAACCGTTTGGCAGAGATCTGTCTTCGCTATGGTCGAGCTGCTGCGGAAGCAGAAGAGAAGACAAGGGCCCTGCAGGGCGGCACCATGACCTTCCGACAGCAGCTGATTGATGGGATTTCAAAGCGTGCGCTGCAGATCTGAAGAGAAGACATTATACTGCAGAAAAAAGAGCTGCGTCCGAGATTTGGACGCGGCTCTTTTTGAAATGACCTCTTTTTAAAATATATGGTATGCAGTGTATCAGAAACCCAGATTGTCATCCACAAGGATGATATGATATCTTCCCGGATGTTTCTCGTAGCGGGTGATCAGGAACTGGTCGCAGATCGTATCTTTTGCCTTGCAGTCTGCACAGGAGCCGGTCATTTTGCAGGGCGTGGTGATGGGGAAGCGGGCTGCATTGATGGGGGCTGCTTCATTTCGTGCCCGGGAAACGGCTGCCGGGACATCCTTCATTACCTTGTTCATGCCGACGATGAACAGCACATGCTTCGGGCCGTAGACCATGCAGGCCACACGATTGCCGTTGCCATCGATGTTGACGAGAATGCCGTCCTCTGTCATGGCGTTCGTGCTGCAGAGAAACCAGTCAGCATCGAAGGCCGCAAGCTCCACGGCCCGCTTATTCTCTGCAGAGGCCGCATCCCGGTTCAGGACCTGGTAATTTCCGTCAATGACGGCCTGCTTGAGACCGATCTCAGCGATGGAAGTGGAGCCGCCCCAGCTGACAACGGATTCCTCCGGGATGAGGGAGAGAGCCAGCTTCAGGGCCTCCTCGCGGGTTTCTGCATAGTAGCCGCTCATATTTCGGGATGCAAGTCCCTTAATGACCTTTTCAGCCAGCAGCTTATTTCGATTGATTCTGTTCTGATCCATGATATTTTTCCTCCTGAAATGTCTGCCCGCCCGACTCCTGACCGTGCAGCAGACAAATGAACTTTACCGCCATTGTAGCACAGATTGTAATTGTTTAGCACCACCAGAAAAAATTCATAAAATGCGGTGCTAAACAGTTACAGTCATTGTCACAGTTTTGGGAAGTGCCGTGAATCGGCTGGGCTTCTCCAGTGGTTCTCCATCCTTGTGGTCTCCCAGATGCTTCTCCATCCAGACCATATCGTACCAGCGATTGAATTTGCAGCCGCAGGCATAGAAGGTGCCGACCATCCGGTAGCCAAGATGTGAATGGAAGTCAATGCTGTTTCTCGTGAGATAGGGGTCGTTTTCCTGCGCGGGCGCGGCAATGCAGGCATACATGTTTAGATAACCGAGCTCTGTGAGGCAGTCTGCAAGTGCATCGTGCAGCCACCGCCCGAGCCCGAGCTTCCGTGCATCCTCTGCGATATAGATCGAGGTTTCCACCGCCCAGTCATAGGCTTCCCGGGCATGAAACGGTCCGACGTAGGCGTAGCCCATGAGCCGGCCGTCTGCACGCTCCGCCACGATGTAGGGATACTTTTCCAGCGTGGTGCGAATGCGATTTGTAAAATCTTCAAGTGTCGGCACAGTGTATTCGAAGGTAATGGCCGTCTTTTCCACATATGGGGCATAAATTCGCAGCAGCTCCGCCGCATCCTCCGGGCGCGCCGCCCGCAAAGCAATTTCTTCCTTATTAACAGATGCAATTCCCATTTCGATCATCCTCCACATATTCTGTTGCATATTAACTGTCTCGCACGGCATCCGCAGCAGCTCACTGTTTTTGCAGCATCCGCTAATCGTCCATTTTATCGAATTATCCGCCCGGCGAAACAAAAATGCAAGAAGGTTTACTTCGCAAGAGAATATTACACGATTATCAGAGAACTTCCAACCGGCAAAGGATTTGCGGATATCTGCATGATTCCGAAGCAATTACATGCGGATAAACCGGCAGTTGTTATTGAACTCAAAAAAATAAGAATGCAAAGGCGGCGGTCGATCAGATTAAACAAAAGCATTATGTCAAAGCACTAGAAGGCTATAAAGGCAATCTGCTTTTGGTTGGCATTAATTACGACGAAGATAAAAAGCATACCTGTGTGATTGAAAAAATGGAAATTTAAAGGACGAATAGTTTGGACAATTTGATCTTTTGCTTTACAGAAAAATGCGTCACCTTTACTTTTGATGCAATATCAAGCATAATAAGTAAAGGTGAATAAAAAAGGAGTAAAGCAAAATGATTTCATATGAAGGCCTATATGCTCAGCTGAAAAAGAAGAGAATTACGAAATCGACTCTGATCACGGCGATCGGCATATCTTCTCGTACAATTGCAAAGATTGCAAAGGGTGAGAAGCTGTCCGCCAAAACAATTGGCAGAATAGCAGACTATCTTGGCTGCGAGACAGAAAGTCTGTGGAAGGAGATTTCGTCAAATTCAATTCTTCAGATTCTGAGGGACGAGAAAAGTGCGCGTATATCCGGCGGATTTTACCATGAATTGCAGGTCCGCATGACCTACAATTCGAATCACATCGAGGGCAGTAAGCTTACAGAGGATCAGACGAGATTGATTTTTGAGACAAATACGATTGATGCGGGCGACGGAATACCGGTGGATGATATTCTGGAAACAGTTCATCATTTTCGTGCAATCGATTACGTGATAGATGTCGCGGAAGAGGAACTGACCGAAGATATCGTCAAGCAGCTGCACTATATTCTGAAGCATGATACAAAGGATTCCACCTTGAGTTGGTTTGCTGTCGGTGATTATAAACAAAGAGCCAACATGGTCGGAGGGCATGAAACAACAAGGCCCAAGGATGTCCCGGCGAAAATGAAAGCATTGCTGTCGGAATACAATGCCAAAAAAACAGTTGCTGTGGACGATGTGATTGCATTGCACGCTGAATTTGAGTATATACACCCATTTCAGGATGGCAATGGCCGCGTGGGGCGCCTCGTGGCCTTGAAGGAGTGTCTGCATCACAGCATTATTCCATTCATCATTGAGGACAGCAAAAAGCATTTTTACTATCGCGGACTTTCGGAATGGAGAAATGAAAAGGGATGGCTTACTGATACCTGCCTTGATGGACAGGATTCTGTGATTCAACTGCTTGATATGCTGGAAATACCGCATTCATAACTTATCCTGAAGGTGTACATGCTGAGTGGACTTATCTGAACATTAGCTAGGGCTAACTGTGAAAACAGTGCTACACTAATTGTACTCAGCAGAAGACATTTCCCTTGAAAGCATGAGGAGAAGAGAGGAGAATTCTATGAATTATACAGAGTGTATTGAGCTGGCGCGGGGCAAGGTCGGAAAGGTCTGCAAGGCCTGTCCGGAGTGCAACGGCAGAGCCTGCCGGAATATCATGCCGGGGCCGGGCTCGAAGGGCATCGGCGATACCGCCATCCGGAACTATGACAAGTGGAAGGAAATCCGGCTGAACATGGATACGCTGGTGGAAAACCGCCCCATCGATACGCGCATTTCCCTCTTCGGGAAGGACTTTCAATATCCCTTTTTCGCGGGTCCGGTGGGCGCTGTGAATCTGCATTACGGCGATTCACTGAACGATGTTTCCTATAACGATATTCTGGTGTCGGCTTGTGCGGAATTCGGCATTGCGGCCTTCACCGGCGACGGTACGGATCCGAACGTCATGGTTGCCGCAACGAAGGCCATCGAAAATGCAGGCGGCTTCGGCATCCCCACGGTAAAGCCCTGGAATCTGGAAACCATTCAGGAAAAGATGGCAATGGTGCATGCGTCCAACGCCTTTGCTGTGGCCATGGACGTGGATGCGGCAGGACTTCCGTTTCTTAAGAATCTGAATCCGCCGGCAGGGCCGAAGTCAGTAGCAGAGCTTCATGATATCGTAGTGGCTGCCGGTGCGCCGTTCATCGTAAAGGGCGTTATGACGGTAAAGGGCGCGCTGAAGGCAAAGGAAGCTGGTGCCAGCGCCATCATTGTGTCCAACCACGGCGGACGTGTGCTGGATCAGTGTCCGGCAACGGCAGAGGTTCTGCCGGAAATCGTGGATGCCGTAGATGGCAGCATGAAAATATTGGTGGATGGCGGCATTCGTTCCGGTGCTGATGTCTTTAAGGCACTGGCCATCGGCGCTGATGCGGTGGTGATTGCGCGTCCCTTCGTCACGGCTGTGTACGGCGGCGGAAGAGAGGGTGTGAAGTCCTATATTGATAAGATAGGCGGCGAGCTTCGGGATGTCATGTCCATGTGCGGTGTCTCCAGTCTGTCGGAGATCACAAGAGACTGCATCCGGCTGCCAAAGCTGTAAAGCGACGGTTGGCGCTGTTGATAGGATTCGGTTAGAGAAAAAAGAGCTCCCTGTTTTTGACAGGGGGCTCTTTTTGATGGCAATGATACGTGGATTATCTTTGCATCATTATTCCGCCAGCTCCGGGTTCATTCCGGTCCAGAGCTGATAGTAACGGCCCTTCAGGGCCAGTAGCTCGTCATGTGTGCCGTGCTCGACGATGTGTCCCTGCTCCAGCACCACGATCTGATCCGAATTTCGAATGGTTGACAGACGATGTGCAATGACAAAGGTGGTACGTCCGATCATCAGGCTGTCCATGCCGTCCTGCACGAGCTTTTCGGTACGGGAGTCGATGGAGCTGGTGGCCTCATCGAGAATCAGCACGGGCGGGTCTGCAATGGCGGCTCTCGCAATGCTCAGGAGCTGCCGCTGTCCCTGGGACAGGTTCGCGCCGTCGCCGGTCAGCTCTGTGTCATAGCCCTTCGGCAGTCGGCGGATGAAGCCGTCTGCATTGGCGAGACGTGCCGCTGCATAAACCTCCTCATCGCTTGCATCCAGACGACCGTAGCGGATGTTTTCCATGACCGTGCCGGTGAAGAGATGCGTATCCTGCAGCACGATGCCCAGCGACCGCCGGAGATCCGGCTTATGGATTTTCTGCACATTGATGCCGTCGTAGCGGAGCTTGCCGTCGGAAATGTCGTAGAAGCGGTTGATGAGGTTCGTGATGGTTGTTTTGCCGGCACCGGTCGAACCGACCAGAGCCACCTTTTCGCCCGGCTCCGCATGAATGCAGATGTCATGCAGAACCGTCTTATCCTTCGTGTAGCCGAAGTCAACATTTTCAAAGACCACATCGCCGCGCAGTGACTTGAATTCGGTCTCGCCGGTATCCTTATGATAATGCTTCCAGGCCCAGCAGCCGGTACGTTCCGTGGTTTCCTGTATGCCTGCATCGGTAACCTTTGCATTGACAAGCTTTACATAGCCGTCATCCTCCTCCGGCTTTTCATCCAGCAGCTGGAAGATACGTTCCGCACCGGCCAATGCCATGATCACGTTGTTGAACTGCATGCTGACCTGATTGATCGGCATAGAGAAGTTTTTGTTGAAGGTCAGGAAACTGGCCAGAGCACCTACCGTGAAGCCGGCACTCTGATTCAATGCCAGGAGGCTTCCCACCAGTGCGCAGAGCACGTAGCTTGCATTGCCGAGCTGCGCATTGATCGGCCCGAGAATGTTTGAGAAAGCATTTGCCTTCCATGCAGACTGATAAAGCTCTTCATTCAGGCGGTCAAATTCCTCAATGGCGGCTGACTCATGGCAGAAGACCTTTACGACTTTCTCGCCGCTCATGGTCTCCTCGATGAAGCCGTTCAGCTTGCCGAGGTTTCTCTGCTGCAGCACGAAGTTTCTGCCGGAAACGGAGCTGGCGCGGCCGGAGAAGAAGAGCATCAGCGCCACCATAATGATGGTAACGACAGTCAGCGGAATGCTCAGCACCAGCATCATGCAGAAGATACTCACAATGGTGATGGCGGAATTGATCATCTGTGGAAGCGACTGGCTGATCATCTGCCGCAGGGTATCAATATCGTTTGTGTAGATTGACATGATGTCGCCGTGGGCATGGGTGTCAAAAAAGCTGATGGGGAGGCTCTCCATATGATCAAAAACATCCTCACGGAGATGCATCATGCTTCCCTGAGTGATCTCTGCCATCAGTCGTGACTGCAGGTAAATGGCACCGACACCGACTGCGTAGAAGCAGGCTACCCGAAGAATGGCGAAGCCGAGCGGAGAAAAGTCCGGATTTTCCGCTGAGAGCAGCGGTGTGATATAGCTGTCGATCAGAGACTTCGTAAACATGGTACCTTGTACGTTGGCAAGTACGGAAACCACGATGCAGCCCAGCACCAGCAGCAACCGGAGCCGATAGTAATGCATTATATAGGAAAGAAGTCGTTTAAACAGCTTTCCCGGATTCTGAACCTTCACGCGCGGCCCCCGGTTTCTCCCGCCGGGCCCCCGCATGGCTCTAATATTTTTATCTGACATAATTTAGGCCTTTTCCTTTCTGTTATCAGCTGGATCGGGCGATAGCCTGGCTATCGGGCATCCGGCTGATGCCTTGGCGGTGAACTTATTCCTTTTCATCGAAATCCGCATTGCTTCCGTTCTGGGAATCGCAGACCTCGCGGTAGATGGCATTATTCTGATACAGATTCTCCGGCGTATCGAAGCCGCTGATTCGTCCGTTGTCCATGACAATCACACGGTCGCAATCCGCAATACTGGAAATACGCTGTGAAATGATGAGCTTCGTGGTGTTCGGAATTTCCTCCCGGAAGGCACGGCGGATTTTCGCGTCTGTTGCCGTGTCCACGGCGCTGGTGGAATCATCGAGAATCAGAATCTTCGGTTTGCGGAGCAGCGCACGTGCAATGCAGAGACGCTGCTTCTGGCCGCCGGAGACATTGGCACCTCCCTGCTCGATATAGGTGTTGTAGCCCTCCGGGAAACGGTCGATGAATTCATCGGCACAGGCCAGCTTACATACTCGCTGACACTCTTCGTCACTGGCATCCGGATCGCCCCAGCGAAGGTTTTCATAAATCGTGCCGCTGAACAGCACATTTTTCTGCAGTACCACAGCCACCTGTTTCCGCAACGCATCCATGTCATACTTCCGCACATCAATGCCGCCCACGAGCAGCTCGCCGCTCGTCACATCATAGAGACGGGAGAGCAGGTTTACAAGACTGGATTTTGCGGAACCGGTGCCGCCGATGATGCCGATGCTTTCGCCGGAACGGATATCCAGGTGAATGTCCTTCAGAACCGGTTCGGAGGCATCCTTCTGATATGCAAAGTCCACATGACGGAAGGAAATAGATCCGTCCGGTACCGTCATGATCGGGTTCTCCGGATTTTTGAGCTCCGGCAGCTCGGTCAGTACCTCAGCGATACGGGTTGCGCTTTCCTGGGACATGCTGAGCATTACCGCAATCATACTGAGCATCATGAGACTCATCAGGATGTTCATACAGTAGGTGAGGAGACTCATGAGCTGACCGGTGGTCAGTGTGCTGCCAACGATCATATGCGCACCCAGCCAGCTGATCAGGAGAATGCAGGCGTAAACCACAGTGGTCATGACCGGAGAAACCGATGCCAGTGTCAGCTCTGCCTTCATAAACATCAGGTAAATGTTGTAAGCAGCCTTGTGGAATTTGTCGATCTCATGATCCTCCCGCACATAAGCCTTTACAACGCGGATCGCGGAAATGTTCTCCTGCACGCTTTCATTCAGCGCATCGTAGCGGCGGAAAACCTGGCGGAAATACTTGCCGGCGCTGGACATGAGGCGGCCCATCACGAGACCCAGGAAGATCACGGCAATCAGGTAAATGCTGGCGAGCTTCGGACTGATGATGAAGGACATGATCATGGCGATGATCATTGTAGACGGTGCCCGCATGGTCATGCGGAGCGTCATCATATAAGCATTCTGCACGTTGGTGACGTCTGTCGTCAGTCGGGTTACGAGACTCGAAGGACTGAATTTATCTATATTGGAAAAACTGAATTTCTGAATCTGATCATGCATGGCCTTCCGCAGATTCCGTGCAAAACCGGCCGAGGCGCGCGCACCGAACACGCCGCCGAGAATGCCGAAGCCCAGTCCGAAGAGGGCCACCACCAGCATGATCAGGCCGGTGCGGACGATATAATTCATATCTCCCTTGTAAACGCCGTCATCCACGAGGGTTCCCATTAATATAGGAATCACCATTTCGCAGACAACCTCGCCGATCATCATCAGCGGCGTCAGGAGAGATACGAGCTTGAATTCCTTGATTTCCTTTGCAAGTGTACGTATCATATAAGCTCCTTGTGTTTTTGTGCAAATGTATTCGGCCTTTAAAAACCGGCCATGTTCTCATAAACCTTTCCCAGAAGCTGCCGGAGCTGCCGAATTTCCTCCGGAGACATGCCCTGCACCAGAAGCCGATCCCGGTCCGCCAGAGATTCTCTGTCGTTTCGAAGATAATCCTTTGCCTTTTCTGTCAGCACAATGAGGTGCATCCGGCGATTTTCCGGATTTTCTGTTCGGCTGATATATCCTTTTTCATAAAGGCGCTTCAGAATGCCGATCATAGTCGGATGACTCACGTGAATTCCCTCACAGAGCTCCTTCTGCGTGAGGTACTGCGGATTATGGTGCCAGATATAGACCAGCAGTTTACTCTGGGAAAATGTCAGCTCCTGTTCCTTGAGCTGTTCATTTCTTTTCTTTATAAATTTGTCATTGATGAGCTTGAACTGATAGCCAAGGGGCATCTTGTCCCATTCGCCTTTCGGTTCCATGCATGAACCTCCCTTCTTTCTTATATAATGTAGCTGCTTTAGCACGGTGACAGATTGTCACGTAGCTTGCTACAATGCAGAGTATAAGTAGCACGCTACGTTATGTCAACGAGTTCATGCTTTTTTCACAAAGGAAAAAATTGAAAAAATTATAAAAAAGTGCTTGACCGTAAGCTGTCAATGGGCTTCGCGACAGCTTGGCTGGC
>CAZJQX010000018.1:5475-29528 GCA_964548305.1 uncultured Lachnospiraceae bacterium | reverse complement strand
AAAGTTATATAAAGTTATATAAGGAGACGGCCATGGAGAATCCTTTTACATTAACATTTGGAAAAGAACCGATTAACAGGATAGACAGAACACTTCAAAAGGATGAAATTATTGAGGGGTTCGAGGGCGAGCATCCGTCCAATCAGGTCTGTATGATCACCGGCGTACGAGGAACAGGGAAAACTGTGCTGCTGACGGAAATCGGCAAGTACTTCGCGGATCGAGCAGATTGGATTGTGATCGATTTAACACCGGAAAGAGACTTGCTTTCGTCCTTTGCGGCGGAATTGTACAATTACCAGGGCATGGCCGAAATTTTCAGACGTGCCAAATTGAATTTTGCAGTTCTGGGAATGGGTGTAGAGATAGATGGTGTTGAGCCTGTCACGGATCTGAACGTAGCCATTCGCAGGATGCTGCAGCATATCGGAAAACAGAATAAGAAGGTTTTGGTGACGATCGATGAGGCGGTCTGCAATCCGACAATGAAGGAATTTGCAAGTGTTTTCCAGATTTATATGCGGCAGGAGCTGCCTGTGTATCTGATTCTGTGCGGCTTGTACGAAAGAATATATGAACTCCAGAATGAAGATACGCTGACATTTCTCTATCGTGCGCCGAAGGTGGAGCTGCAGCCGCTGAATATCGGAAGAATCGCAGACAGATATCGGCAGATTTTTTCCCTGACTGGGGACGATGCAATGGCGATGGCGAAGGCAACGAAGGGCTACTCGTTTGCCTTTCAGGTACTGGGATATTTGAGCTGGAAGAGAAATGCACATTGGACAGAGGTTCGACCGGAGTTCAGGCAGTATCTGGAGGACTATGTATATCAGAAGCTATGGACTGAAATTTCAGCCAAAGATAAGGAGGTTATCGCGGGAATTATTCATGCGCGGGATCATCGGGTTTCGTCCATTCGGGATTTCCTGGGTATGTCATCCGGTCTGTTTGGGGTTTATCGAGGCAGACTGATGAAGAAGGGAATTATTGCTGCGCCGGATTACGGACGTGTGGAATTTACACTCCCTGAATTCGAGGCGTTTGCGGAGCTGATGACAGCAGAGCAATATAACATTTGAGCAGGCGTCTCCCTTCGGGGAGGCTCTTTTTGAACAAAATTTCCAATTCTGTTCATTGACCGCGGACAGCTGTAGCTCTCAAAAAGACAGAATAGCCCATATTTATCACTAATATAACTAATTGGAATAGCAGCTATTTGCACATAATATATTAAATAAATATGAAATAAATAGACAATTTTTGAACGTAGCTATATAATTTCAAACGTGCGCAATGAGGTGCTAGGGTGAAAAATAACATCTTATTGCGCTTTTTTACAGTATTTGCGCTTTACAACAGTGAAGCAATGCTGTGACAGACATAACAAGGAGGAAATAGTTATGAAAAAGTCAACAAGAGCGCTTTCTGTTCTGACTGCTTCAGCTATGGCTCTGGGTCTTGCGGGCTGCGGAAGCTCTGCTTATCAGACACAGACAACAGCTGCCGCAACAGAGGCTGAGAGTGCTGCAGAGGGCGAAACAGCTGCTGCCGGTGAGGCTGCCAGCGGTGAGGCTTCCACCGAGGACCTGAAGGTAATGCTGGAGACTCCGGTTGAGTCTCTTGATCCGCAGCAGTCTACAGACGGTACATCCTTCGAGATCATCGCAGATTATACAGATGGTCTGACACAGATGGATGCCGACGGACAGGCTGTTCCGGCTATCGCAGAGTCCTGGGAGACCAGCGAGGATGGTCTGACATGGACCTTCCATCTGAGAGAGGACGCTAAGTGGTCCAACGGTGAGCCCGTAACTGCCAAGGATTTCGTATTCGCATGGCAGAGAGCAGTTGATCCGGATGTGGCTTCCGAGTACGCTTACATGCTGAGCGATATCGGTCAGGTTAAGAATGCTGCAGAGATCATTGACGGAACCATGGATAAGTCCGAGCTCGGCGTTACCGCTGTAGACGACTACACCCTCGAGGTTCAGCTGGTGGCTCCGGTCAGCTACTTCACATCTCTGATGTACTTCCCGACCTTCTATCCGGTAAATGAGGACTTCTTCAACACTTGTGCAGATACCTTCGCTACAAGCCCGGAGACTACACTTTCCAACGGTGCCTTCATTCTGGATACCTACGAGCCGGCTGCAACAGAGTTCCATCTGACCAAGAACCCGGATTACTATGATGCCGACAGCATTCAGCTGGCAGGTCTTGATTATCAGGTTATCCAGGATTCTCAGACTGCTCTGATGAGCTTCCAGAACGGTGAGCTTGACATGACACTGGTAAACGGTGATCAGGTTGATCAGGTGCAGGATGATCCCGCCTTCACAGCAGTCGGTGCCGGCTACCTCTGGTATGTAACACCGAACATTGCCGGTGTTGAGGAGCTGCAGAACGACAATATCCGTAAGGCACTGACCTTCGCCATCGATCGTGAGGCCATCACAACCGACGTTCTGAAGGATGGTTCAAAGCCGACATTCACTGCTGTTCCGATGGATTTCGCAGCAGGTCCGGACGGCTCCGATTTCTCCGCAGATCAGGAGAAGTTCTCTGATGTATGTGCTTACGATACCGAGAAGGCACTTGAGTACTGGAACAAGGGTCTCGAGGAGCTCGGTGTAGATTCTCTCGAGTTTGAGATGGTTGTTGATTCCGATGATGCACCGCAGAAGGTTGCTACCGTTCTTCAGGAGCAGTGGCAGACAGCTCTTCCGGGTCTTACCATCAACATCAAGGTAGAGCCGAAGAAGCAGAGAGTACAGGATCTTCAGGACGGCACCTATGAGCTGGGTCTCACAAGATGGGGACCGGACTATGCTGACCCGATGACCTACCTCGGCATGTGGGTTACCAACAACTCCAACAACTACGGTCTGTGGAGCAACGAGGAGTACGACAACATCATTGCTGAGTGCACAACCGGCGAGCTGGCTATGGATGCCGAGAAGCGTTGGGAGAGAATGTATGATGCAGAGAAGATCGTGATGGATGAGTCCGTTATCTTCCCGCTCTATACACAGTGCAACGCTGAGATGATTTCTACAAAGGTTACCGGCGTAGAGCATCATCCTTGTGCTCTGAACAGAGTTTACAAGAGAACCGTTAAGGTCGACTAATCTCAAAAAAGAAGCACCTTAATGAAGAGGAGGCAGTGCTGACTGCCTCCCCTTATCGTTTTTTTCTGCTGCGGGATGCAGTGCTGTGCCCGATTCCGCAGAAACGGACACGGCACTGAATCCGGCAACGGATATCATACCCTTTAGGAGGTTCAAGTGAAAAAGTATATCACAAAACGAGTGCTGACTTCGCTGTTCACATTGCTGGTCATTCTCCTGGTGCTCTTCGTACTGATGCAGCTCATGCCGGGATCTCCCTTCAATGATGAGAAGCTGAACGACAGTCAGAGAGCAGCACTGTACGCAAAGTACGGACTGGATCAGCCGGTATTCACGCAGTTCATCCGCTATGTGAAGAACATGCTGACCGGTGACTTCGGCGTCAGCTACAACATTTCCAAAAACACCCCGATCTCTACTCTGATCCAGAGCAGACTTCCGATTTCTATTCGGATCGGCGGTCAGGCCGTGGCACTGGGCGCTGTTGTGGGTCTCATTCTCGGACTGATCGCAGCACTCAATCATGACACCATTGTGGATACAATCTGTACTGTCATTTCCGTTATCGGTGTGTCGGTGCCGTCCTATGTGTTCGCTCTGCTGCTCAGCTATCAGTTCGGCTTCAAGATGTCGCTCTTCCCGATGCTCTACGATATAAAGGCAAGTGGCATCAGCTCTGTGCTTCCCAGCATTTCCCTCTCCATGTTTACCATGGCGAGCATCGCGCGGTTTACCCGTTCGGAAATGATGGAGGTGCTGGACAGTGACTACATGCTGCTGGCAGAGGCCAAGGGAATTTCCGGCTTCTCTCTGATTTTCCGGCATGCGCTTCGGAATGCGCTGATCCCGATCATCACCGTGCTGGCACCGCTGATCGTCGATCTCATGACCGGCTCCCTTGTGGTAGAGAAGATCTTCGCCATCCCCGGCGTCGGCTCCCTTCTGGTAAATGCCATTCAGTCCAACGACTATAATGTGGTCATTTCCCTGAGCTTCATTTATTCCGCACTGTACATTTTCATCATGCTCTTCGTTGATATCCTCTACGGCATCATCGATCCGCGAATCAGACTGGCAAAGGACGGAAAATAATATGTTTGGAAAGAAAGTAAATGCGGCCGCTGCAGCGGTCGATGCAGGCACCAAGTCGGTATATGTTCCGACGGACGCAGACTTCGTCCTGAAGGACAATGCCGGCGAGATTGCCATTGATACCAACTTCGCATCCCAGTCCTTCTGGAAGGATGTACGGAAGCGCTTTATCAACAAGAAGAGTGCGGTGGTCGGCCTGATCTTCGTTATCGTGCTGATCCTCTTTTCCATTATCGGCCCGCACATGACAAAGTATAGCTACAGTGAGCAGACCGACGGCAAGAACCTCGCACCGCGTATCCAGATGGTGGAGTATCTCGGCATCTTTGACGGCTCCGAGAAGATGAGCACCACCACCGGCACAAAGCTTACAAACGGTTATGCCGAGAAGCAGATGCTCGATGTGTTCCACTGGTTCGGTACCGATAAGTACGGCCGTGATATCTGGACACGTACCTGGGAGGGCGCAAGAGTTTCCCTTATCATCGCCGTGGCAGCCACCATCATTGACATGGTCATCGGTATGTCCTACGGTCTGATTTCCGGCTATTTCGGCGGCAAGGTGGATATGGTCATGCAGCGAATACTGGAGGTTGCGAACGGCATTCCCCGTCTCGTGATCGTGACGCTGCTGCTGCTCATTCTGAAGCCTGGTATGCTGACCATTATCTTTGCACTGCTGCTGACCGAGTGGGTCGGCATGTCGAGAATCGCCCGTGCGGAAATGCTGAAGCTCAAGGATCGTGAATTTGTACTCGCATCCAAGACCCTCGGTGCCGGTTCCTTCTTCATTATCTTCCGCGAGATTCTGCCGAACATCATCGGCCCGATCATCACACAGGTAATGTTTTCGATTCCGACGGCTATCTTCACAGAGGCCTTCCTGTCCTTCGTCGGTCTGGGTATTCCGGTGCCGCAGTGTTCACTGGGCTCCCTGATTTCCGAGGGCTACAACAGCTTCACCACACATACCTACCAGATCATTCCTCCGGTAATTGTAATGGCGTTGCTGATGCTGTCCTTCAACCTGATCGCAGACGGACTGCGTGAAGCACTGGATCCTAAGATGAAGGAGATGTAAGCATATGGAAAATGAGAAAATTCTGGAAATCCGGGATCTGGATATCAGCTTCAAAACGACAGCCGGCCCGGTTCATGCCATCCGCGGCGTAGACATTGACCTCCACAAGGGTGAGGTTGTGGCCATCGTGGGTGAGTCCGGCTCCGGTAAGTCTGTGACAATGAAGGCGGCCATGGGTATTCTGGCCAAGAACTCCATTGTGAATACCGGCAGCATTGCCTTCACCTATACCCATGCGGACGGACAGAAGGAGACAGTACAGATCCTTGAAAAGGATAAGAAGTGGATTCGCAGCCACATCAATGGAAAGCGAATTGCCATGGTATTCCAGGATCCGATGACAAGCCTGGATCCGACCATGACCATCGGAAAGCAGATCATGGAGGGCATGATCTGGCATTTCAAGCTGAAGAAGGATGTGGCATGGAAGTATGCCGTTCAGCTTCTGCAGGAGGTTGGCATCGAGGATCCGGAAAAGCGTATGCGTCAGTATCCGCACCAGCTGTCCGGCGGTATGCGGCAGAGAGTGGTTATTGCCATCGCGCTTTCCTGCGGACCGGACGTGCTGATCTGTGACGAGCCCACCACGGCACTGGATGTAACGATTCAGGCCAAGATTCTGGAGCTGATCAAAAAGGTTCAGGAGCAGCGCGGCATCAGTGTTATCTACATTACCCACGACCTCGGTGTCGTGGCGAAGGTAGCTGACTATGTAAATGTTATGTATGCCGGAAAGATCGTGGAGAAGGGTACCATCAACGAGATCTTCTATGATCCGAAGCATCCGTACACCTGGGGTCTGCTGTCCGCCATGCCGGATCTGGACACCAATGACGAGCGTCTCTATACGATTCCGGGATCACCGCCCAACCTGCTGCATGAGAAGCCGGGCGATGCCTTCGCACCTAGAAACCGCTATGCACTGGCTGTGGATGACAAGGCAGAGCCGCCTATGTTTAAGGTGAGTGATACACATTATGCGGCTACCTGGCTGCTGGATCCGCGTGCGCCGAAGGTGGAAATGCCGAAGGAGCTTGCAGAGCGTATTGAACGCATGAAGAAGGGAGCAGAGAAGTATGGCAGTGAATTATAATGCAGAACCGCTCCTGAGTGTGACGGGACTTAAGCAGTATTTTAAGGTATCCAATAACTTCACGGTGAAGGCTGTGGACGATGTCAGCTTTGAGATCTATCCGGGCGAAACCTACGGTCTGGTAGGTGAGTCCGGCTCCGGAAAATCCACCATTGGCCGTTCTGTGATTCGTCTCTACAATCCGACAGCCGGAAAGATCCTGTTCAACGGCATGGACATCAGCGGACGGATGAGCAAGGAAACCAATACCAATCTCCGCATGCAGATGCAGATGATCTTCCAGGATCCGATGGCATCCCTGAATCCCCGTAAGAAGGTAGAGGACATCATCGGCGAGGGACTGGACATTCACCACAGCTTCAAGACAGCTGAGGAGAGAGACCAGAAGATCAAGGCTATCCTCAAGAAGGTTGGTCTGGCACCGGAGCATGCGACACGTTACCCGCATCAGTTCTCCGGCGGTCAGCGTCAGCGTGTCGGCATTGCCCGCGCACTGATCATGAACCCGAAGCTGATCATTGCGGATGAGTGTATATCTGCCCTCGACGTGTCCATTCAGGCACAGGTGGTAAACCTGATGAAGGACATCCAGGAGGAGACCGGCACTGCATATCTCTTCATCGCGCATGATCTTTCCATGGTAAAGTACATTTCCGACAGAATCGGTGTACTGCACCTCGGACATCTGCTGGAGACCGGCACCACGGATGAGATTTTCTCACATCCGGTGCATCCGTATACCCGTTCCCTGCTGTCTGCCATCCCGTCCCCGAACCCGGTGGTGGAGAAGCAGAGAGTAGCGGAGTCCTATGATTACAAGACCTCCGGCATCAACTACAGTGACGGAACCAGCCACCATGTGGACGGCTCTCACTATGTGAAGTGCACTGACGCCGAATTCGAGGAATGGATGAAGCGGAAGCCGCTGGAGTTAGAAGGATAAGAAAATCGAAGCGGGTATTAGCCTTGGCTAATGCCTGCTTTTGTGTTATCATAAAAACAATTTCAATGTCTTGACTGTAAAGAATTTTGCATTCTGCGCAGGAAAGGTGATGCGTAAGTTCAGAAAATTATTGCCGTGTTCGGGTAACCATCCCTCAAGGGCCGCAAAGCCCGAGAGAGTATGACTGCCGCTGCTGATACATGGCATTAGCTTTGTTTCACCTCTCCCCTGCAGCAGTGCAGGGGAGTATTTTTATGCTGAAAATTGCAATCTACGGCAAGGGCGGCATCGGCAAGTCCACGGTGACGTCCAATCTGGCGGCAGCCTTCGCGGTGCGGGGAAAGCGGGTCATTCAGATCGGCTGTGATCCCAAGGCGGATTCTACGGGAAATCTGCTTTCCGGTGCGCCTCTCATGCCGGTCATGAATTATATGCGGGAATATGACCGGGATCCGGAAAGTCTGGAGGAGATCAGCCGCCGGGGCTTCGGCAATGTGCTCTGCATCGAAACCGGCGGTCCGACGCCCGGGATGGGCTGCGCCGGCCGGGGCATTATCAGCACATTTAATCTACTGGACGAGCTGCAGCTGCTGGAGACCGAGCAGCCGGACGTGGTGCTCTTTGATGTTCTCGGTGACGTGGTCTGCGGCGGCTTCGCCGCTCCCATCCGGGAGGGCTATGCCGAGAAGGTTCTGATTGTAACGAGCGGCGAAAAGATGGCGCTGTATGCTGCAAACAACATCAATACGGCAGTGAAGAATTTCGAGGACCGCGGATATGCTAGGGTTGAAGGCATTATCCTGAACCGAAGAAATATTCCGGAGGAGGAGAGCCGGGTCAGAAGCTTTGCTGAAGAACGGGGACTGCGAATCGCGGCGGATCTTCCCCGCAGCGACGAGATCAATCTGGCAGAGGATCAGGGAAAGACCGTTATCGAGGCCTATCCGGATTCCGCCATTGCGGCGAAATTCCTGGCGCTTTGCGATGCTCTGCTGCGGGAGGATGAGGCATGAAGCCCGCAAGCTTCACAGCGGCAGAGCTGGCGTCCCTGGGACCGGAGAAGCTGCCGTCGGAATTCAAAAACGACACGCATCTCATTTACAGCTCACCGGCTACACTGGCTTTTAATTCGCCGGGCGCGGAGGGCTTCGGTGTAAAGCGGGCTGGGCTTTCCGTTCCCGGTTCGGTTATGCTGATCATCTCTCCGGGCTGCTGCGGACGGAACACGGGAGAGATCACCCGGATTCCGGGCTATGAGCATCGTTTTTTTTATCTGCAGATGGATGAAACCGACCTCGTGACGGGACGGCATCTTCGGAAAATCCCGGAGGCGGTGCAGGAGATCGTGGATTTTCTGCCTGAGAAGCCTTCAGTGGTGATGCTCTGCATTACCTGTGTGGATGCGCTGCTGGGGACCGATATGGAGCGGGTTTCCCGGAAAGCAGAGGAAGCTGCCGGGGTTCGGGTGCGTCCCTGCTACATGTATGCTCTGACCCGGGAGGGCCGAAAGCCGCCCATGGTTCATGTGCGGGAATCGCTGTATTCGCTGGTGGAGAAGCAGAAGAAGCGGGGAACGACCGTGAACTTCCTGGGCTTCTTTGCAGGGGTGCAGCCGGACTTCGAGCTCTATGAGATGCTGCATGGTCTCGGCGTCAGAAAAATCAACGAAATCGGCCGCTGCGAAAGCTTCGCGGACTTTCAGGGCTTCGGGGAGGCAAATTTCTCCCTGGTGCTGAACCGGGAAGCAGTGCCGGCGGCATTGGATATGGAAAAGCGGCTGGGTATTCCCTTTATCCTGCTGGAGCGCTTTTATGATATCGAGGCCGTACAGCGGCAGTATCAGGCCCTGGCGCAGGCCCTGGGACTCTCGTTGGAAGCGGATCTCGGCTGCCAGGATGCATGGGACGCCATTCAGAAGCTGCAGGACGCCCATCCTTCCCTTCGCTTTAATGTCGGCGAGTCCTTGAACGGGAATCCCTTTGAGCTTTCGGCGGCGCTGGTGAAATACGGCTTCCGGGTGGGCGAGATCTACGGAAATCCGACGGCGGAGGACTATCGTTACATTCGTTTTCTGGCGGCGGAGAGTCCGGATACGCGGATTCTTTCCAATATGGAACCCACCATGCTGTATTACGACAGCAGCGAAAACCCCTGTGACGTGACACTCGGAAAGGATGCGGCCTTTTATCAGCCGGCGGCTAGGCATGTGCGTTTTTCAGAGGACGAGCAGCCCTACGGCTATGCGGGAATCCGGCGTCTGATGGAGGCGATTTTGCAAAGTGTGCAGCAATGCGACTGTAGTGTGTATACAGGAGAAGGAGAGTAGTGACATGGTGCGGGGACTTCGAAAATATCTGACACCCTTCGCGCCGGATCAGTCCGGTGCGGTGTCCCTCTTATATGAGCTGGGCGGCATGGTGGTGATACTGGATGCGGGCGGTTGTACCGGCAACATCTGCGGCTTCGATGAACCACGCTGGAGCAGTGAGCGCTCCGCCATCTTCAGTGCCGGTCTCCGGGATATGGATGCCATTATGGGCCGGGACAGAGCGCTGGTGGAGAAGATAGCCGGTGCGCAGGAGAAGCTCCGGAAGAAATTTATCGCCATTGTGGGTACACCGGTGCCGGCGGTCATCGGCACGGATTACCAGGCCCTCCGCCGGATGCTGGAGAAGAGGGTGAGCGTACCGGTTCTCTGCATCGAAACGAACGGCATGAAGAGCTTCGAATATGGTGCGGAGAAGGCGTATTTGGCACTGCTTTCGGCCTTCGCCATTCCTGCTGAGGATGAGGATAATGCTGTCGTGCCAAAATCCCGGTCTGAAACCTTGAGAACTGGCGTGTTCGGCACATTTCCCATGACGGAGAGCGATCCCCGGGAGCGGGAGTGGATTCAGGCGGAAATGTCGGATTCCCTCTGCTTTTATGGTCACGGTGCCGGCCTTGAGGACTACCGCAGGGCGTCGGAAAACGCATGGAACCTCGTGACCTCTGTGCCGGGACTTGCGGCTGCGAAGGAGCTCAAAAAGCGCTTCGGTACGCCCTACAGGGTAACACATCCTGCCGCCCGGGCTCTTTTGAAAAAGGCATGGAATCAGCTGTCGGAAAAAGACGGTAAAAGCTATCAGGTACCGGATACTGTTGAGAGTTCTGCTGCAATAACCTCGCGTTTCAGCGGCGAAAAGCCGCAGCGTATCCTGATCGTACAGGAGCAGGTGCTGGGAAACAGTCTTCGGGAGCTGCTGCGGCATTCGTTCACCTCAGACGGACAGACGGCTGCTTCCTTGGAAATCCATGTGATGAGCTTCTTTAAAATGCTGCCGGAATGGATGGAAGCTGGCGACCGTTTCCTGACGGAGGAGTCGGAGCTGTGGCGTCTTTTGCAGCCGATGCAGGGTACAGAAGCGGCAAGCACAGAGAAAGCATCAACGGAAACGGCAGATTCTTTTGAAATCCAGCCGCAGGACGCGGGATATGACCTGATCCTGGGGGATCCGGTACTGAAGAAAATGCTCCCGCCGGATTTCAGCGGCTGTTTTCTGGAAATTCCGGAGCCGGCCATTTCCGGCTTTCCGGCACCAATGGCCATCGGAGGTCAAAATGCTTGAAAATATCATGATCCATAAGCTTCATATTTACGGCATCGTTCAGGGCGTGGGCTTCCGGCCCACCGTGGCACGTCATGCCGCAGAGACCGGCATCACCGGTACCGTTTCGAACCGCGGCCCCTTCGTGGAGGTCTTTGCCGAGGGAACCGAGGAACAGCTTCAGCGCTTTCGTGAGCTTCTGCTGCGGCAGCCGCCGAAAAGAGCGGCCATCCTGAAGCTGACCCAGCTGCCGCTGTCGGAGGAGGAGAAACGCCTGCATTTTCCTGACTTTCGTATTGTGGAGAGTGAGAAAACCGCGGGAGAAATCTTCGTGTCCCCTGATATCGCCATGTGTCCGGACTGCGAGGCGGAGCTGATGGATCCGCAGAACCGCCGCTATCTTCATCCCTTCATCAACTGCACCTGCTGTGGTCCGCGTCTCAGCATCCTGGATGCGCTTCCCTACGACCGGGAGCGCACTTCGATGAAAAGCTTTCCCATGTGCCCGGATTGCGAAAAAGAGTACCATGACCCGGCGAACCGGCGTTATGATGCCCAGCCCGTCTGCTGCCCGAACTGCGGTCCGGAGCTGTATCTTTTGAATGAACCGGAAATTCGCGGTGCGGAAGCTCTGCGGCGGACACGCCAGGTGATTCGTGACGGCGGTATTGTGGCGGTGAAGGGTATCGGCGGCTTTCATCTTTGCTGCGATGCGACATCTGAGGAAGCGGTGCAGAAGCTGCGGGAGCGAAAGCAGAGACCCGCGAAGCCCTTTGCTGTGATGGCGCGGAATCTGACGGCGGCCGAAGACATTTGCCTCATAGACTGTAGGGAGAGGGAGACGCTGACTGGGCACCAGAAGCCCATTCTGCTGCTGAAAAAACGGGACGGTGCCCGGATTGTGCCGTCTGTGGCGCCGGACAATCCGTATCTCGGCGTCATGCTGCCCTACGCGCCGGTGCATAGACTCCTGTTTGACTTCCCGGATGGGAAGACGATGCCGGATGTGCTGATCATGACGAGCGGAAATCATGCGGGCGCGCCGATCTGCCGGGACGATGAGAGCGCCGCGCGGGAGCTTGGCGGCATTGCCGACCTGATTCTGTCCAACAACCGTGACATCCGCATGCGGGCGGACGATTCTGTCATGCAGTATTTCCGGGACGCGCCGCTCATGCTGCGGCGTTCCCGTGGCTATGCGCCCCTTCCCTATGCGGTGGCTGAGGAAAATGTCGGCGATGCGGCAGCCGGAAAGAAGCCGCAGGTGCTGGCCGTCGGCGGCGAGCTGAAAAATACCTTCTGCTTCGGCGTAGGAGAGCTTTTCTATCCGGGAAGCTATGTGGGGGATCTCACGGATCTCCGCACCTGCGACGCGCTGCGGGAGTCGGTGCAGCGGATGGAAACCCTGCTGGAGGCGAAGCCGGAGCTTATTGCCTGCGACCTGCATCCCCGCTACAATGCGACGGCGGTGGCGGAAGAAATCGCAGAGGAACGGGGTCTGCCGCTTGTGCGGATTCAGCATCACTATGCGCATATCGTTTCCTGCATGGCAGAAAACAACCATCCGCAGAAGGTGATCGGCATTGCGTTGGACGGCACGGGCTACGGTACCGACGGCAGCATCTGGGGCGGCGAGCTGCTCATTGCGGACTACCGGCATTTCCAACGGGCTGCCAGCATTAAACCCTTCCTGCAGATCGGCGGAGACAGCGCCTCCAGAGAGGGATGGCGTGTCGCGGTGTCCATGATCTACAGTCTTGAGAAGGCCGCAAACCGGCTTGATGCGGACATCAGCGGCTTTGTGGCCCGGAGTCGAACCGAGGAAATTGTGCGGAAGCTCGGACTGGCAGACCAGAATACCCTGCGGGCACAGTTCATGCTGCATGACCGGAATCTGAATGCCATTACCTCCACAAGCTGTGGACGGCTTTTTGATGCGGTCAGTGCCGTTCTCGGCATTCGTCTAAGCTCAAGCTATGAGGGCGAGGCGGCCATTCAGCTGATGTACCGCGCGGAGGCGTCCCGCTTCTCCGGTAACAGCAGGGAAATGCTGTCGGAGCCGACATTTCCGCCTGTAGCAGAAAAAGAGGAGGCATCCGCTGTATCGGCTGCTGTATCGGCGCTTGAAGAGGAACGCCGACTTATGTGGGAATTCACGAGCTTTGTGAGGACAGAGGAGAAGCGGGAGGAGTCCTTGGGGCAGAGCAGTGTGCTTGAGGATGAAGCCATCTGGGAGGACACAGAGGCCGAGGTTTCGCATGAAATTGATGCAGAGGATGAACGGCTGATTGTCCGGACGGATCTTCTGTTCCGGTTTATTCTGGAAAAACGCTTACAGCAGCTGCAGAGCGGAACACGTCATTTGGCTGCCGCTGACAGCACTGCCGCCGCGCCCGGTGCCGGAGATAAATCGTCATCAGCAGCGGTATCCTCCGAAATCGGTGTGAATGAGCTGGCGTGGTTCTTTCATCTGGCTCTGGCACAGCTTCTGAGCGAGGCTGCCGTGAAGATATCCGTGGAGAGCGGCATCAAAACCGCGGCGCTGTCCGGCGGTACCTTCCAGAACACGCTGCTGCTCGGCATGACAGAGGACATTTTGAAGGGGCAGGGCCTGCAGGTGCTGAAGCATCATTTGATTCCGCCGAACGACGGCGGCATTGCATTGGGACAGGCAATTGTAGCTCGATGGGCTGAGCGATAGCTTGGCTATCGGGCGCCTGTTAGGCTGCGAAAAGTTAGGAAACGCTGCTGTAATCAGCATTTCCCTAAGCACAGTGACGGTAGAAAGGGAGTGGAAAATATGTGTGTAGGACTTTCGGCAAAGGTGATTCAGGTTTCCAACGGCATGGCGCTGGTGTCGGCAGACGGCGCAAAGCGCACCGTTTCCGCGGCGCTTCTCAATGAGCTGCAGCCCGGGGATTACGTGATGGTGCATGCGGGTGCCGCCATTGCCCGGATTTCGGATTCGGATGTGGATGAGACAGACACGCTGCTGGAGGAAGGACTGAAGTAATATGGACACACTGGAACAGGCAAAAAAGATCCTTCGGGAATATGACGGACGCAAATGCCGGATCATGGAGGTCTGCGGCACCCATACCCATGAGATTTTCCGTCTGGGCATCCGGCAGCTGCTGTCTGAGAAAATTCAGCTGATCTCCGGACCCGGCTGCCCGGTCTGTGTGACCCCGGTTTCCTTCATTGACGAGGCAATCTGGCTTGCGGAGGAGAAGCAGTGCATGATCTGCACCTTCGGGGATCTGGTGCGGGTGCCGGGCAGTCAGAGCTCTCTGCAGCTGAGCCGGGGTCGCGGCAGTGACATTCGGGTGGTCTATTCGCCTCTCGATGCGGTGAATCTCGCTGCTGAGCATCCGGAAAAGCAGGTTGTTTTTCTTTCGGTAGGCTTTGAAACCACAACACCCTCGAGCTGTCTTGCAGTGCAGCAGGCGAAGGCGCAGGGGCTCAGGAATTTTTCACTTCTCACGGCCAATAAGACCATGCCCGGTGCCATTGAAGCCATGGCGGGCTCCACGGACCTCTTCCTGTATCCGGGACATGTGCTGGCCATCACGGGAACCGCTTATTATGAGGATTTGGCGCGCCGCGGCATCAGCGGTGTCTGTGCCGGTTTTACGGGACGGGAGCTCCTGACGGCACTGGCCATCGCGGTAACGGAATTTGCAAAGCTTCCGGACCCGGAGGATAATGCTTCCAATGCGCAGAGGCCGGGCTTCTTCCGCAATTGTTATCCCCGCGTGGTGACGGAGCAGGGAAGCCCCAATGCACAGAAAATGGTGGCGGAGATGCTGGCACCCGTGGATGCTGAGTGGCGCGGTATCGGTGTGATTCCGGGATCGGGACTTCAGCTGCAGGACAGTTTTTCGGACTTTGATGCTCGGAAGAAATTCGGTATTCCGAGACTGGAAAGTCACTATAAGACCGCCTGTCGCTGCGGCGAGGTTCTGACGGGAAAAATCCGCTCCGAGGAATGTCCCTTGTTCGGTAAGGCCTGCACACCGGAGCATCCAGTCGGCGCCTGTATGGTGTCCTCAGAGGGTGCCTGTGCTGCTTGGTTCATGTATTCACGGGGGTTATAGATCCAATGAATACATTTAAAAGGAGAAAAAAGTATGAATTCATCAGTGGTGACGCTGGCCCACGGTGCCGGCGGCAAGCAGACAAGCGAACTGATTCATAAGGTATTTCAGGCGCATTTTCAAAATCCTTATTTTACGGCGGACGATGCGTCGGTCCTGCCGGTGCCGAAGGGAAGAATGGCCATGACCACAGACGGCTTCATCGTTTCGCCGGCCTTTTTTCCGGGCGGAAACATCGGCAAGCTTTCCATCTGCGGTACGGTCAATGATCTGGCCTGCATGGGGGCCCGTCCTCTGTACATGACCTGTGCCTTTGTCATTGAGGAGGGCTTCCCCATGGACCGGCTGGAGGAAATTGCTGCGGCCATGGAGAAAACCGCAAAGGAGGTGGGCGTGTGCCTTGTGGCCGGTGATACCAAGGTGGCCGGCAAGGGACAGTGCGACGGTCTCTTCATCACCACCACCGGCGTCGGTGAGCTGCTGCCGGGAGTGGAGACCTCCGGAAAGCTGGCGAAGCCGGGAGACGATATCATCGTAACAGGTGATGTGGGACGGCACGGCTGCACCATCCTGCTGGCGAGAGATGAATACGGCATCGAGGCTGACGTCAGCTCGGACTGCGCACCCCTCTGGAAGCCGGTGGAAGCGGCACTTACGGCGGTGAAGGACATTCATGTCATTCGGGATGCCACCCGAGGCGGCGTGGGCACTGTACTGTATGAAATTGCTGCAGAGAGCCATGTGGGTATCCATCTGGACCGGGCTGCCATTCCCGTGGCACCGGAGGTGTCGGGTGTTACCGGTATGCTGGGACTGGAGCCACTGTATCTGGCCTGCGAGGGACGTCTGGTGATTTTTGTGCCTCATGAGGAAAGTGAGAAGCTTCTGTCCGTACTGCGCGAACAGCCCTATACCCAAGGTGCGGTCATCATCGGACAGGTGACAGAGAAGAACCCCGGTCGTGTCATCATGAGTACCGAGATCGGCTCCGAAACACTCCTTCCCGAGCCCGGGAATGAGCTGCTGCCACGCATCTGCTGATACCAGGAAGGAGAATCTATGGACACACGCGTAGCCGTTCTGGCCATCATCATTGAAAACCCCGACTCCGTGGCGTCGGTGAATGCCGCCCTTCACGAAAGCCGGGACTACATCATCGGCCGCATGGGCATTCCCTACCGGACCAAGGGCATCAGCATCATCAGCATTGCCGTGGATGCGCCGCAGCCCCTGGTGTCCGCTCTGTCCGGAAAGCTTGGTCAGCTGCCCGGCGTGAGCTGCAAGGCCGTGTATTCGAAGGTATAAGCATGCAGTACAATTGCCCTGTCCACGAAAGCTGGAACATAGTGCATATCGGCAGCCTCCTGCCGGAAAGTCACGCCATCTACGTCTGCGGCGACAACTGTCTCCGCGGCGTGGTGATGACCGCGGCGGAAATGGGGCTGACGTCCCGCTTTTCTGCGGTAATGCCCACAGAGGCGGAGATCCGCGACGGTCGCCTGGAGGAGGTGACCATCCGGGGCACGGCGGACCTGATCCGAAAGCTTCCCTATCGCCCCCGGGCGGTGCTGCTGTTTCTGGTCTGCATGCATCACATGGTCGGCGCAGACGAGAACTACATATTCCGCACGCTGGAACGGGAGTTCCCGGACATCTGCTTCCTTCGCTGCTGGATGGATCCGGCCATGCAGAAGCTCGGTCCCAGTCCCGACATGAAGCTGCGCAGGGAAATGCTTTCGCCGCTGAAGGCCGGGAAACAGCCGAAGGAAACGGAGCGCGCGAAGCATGAGAACTTCGCGGCGCTGGTTTCAGATAACCTTCCGCTGCCGGAGGACAGCACACTGGCACAGCTTTTCCGTGCATTGGGCATTCCTTTCCGGCAGCCGCAGGATTGCAGCAGCTTTTCGGAATATCAATTCCTCGGAAGGGCTGCACTGTTTCTGACCCGCAGTCCGGCGGCCTGCTTCGGCCTTCGGAAGTTCACTGCGGAGGAAAAAAAGGAGGGAATGTATCTTCCTGTGAAGCTTGGCTATGGAGACATCCGGGAAATACTGGGGCAATTGTTGGAAAAACTGCTGCAGTGTGGACTGTTTTCGCAGCAGACGAAAGCGCCAGCTGAGGCAGTGACGGAGGAGCAGACGGAATTCGCATCTGCTGCAAAGGTCGGCTTTACGGAGGACATTCAAGCCTGGCTTGTGGATTTTTGCCGGCGGGAAGAGGATGCTTGCGAAGCTGCCTTTGCGGCACTGCCTGATTTCCTCTATCGGACAGAAATCAGTCTGGACGGTGTCGGGCTTCTGCAGCCCCTGAGTGCAGCCCGGCTGCTGCTGGAGCACGGCCTTCCGGTCAAACGCATTTATCTGGATGCGGTGCTTTCGGAGGAGAAGAGAGATCTTGAGTGGCTGAAGGAGCATGTCCCGGAGGTGGAAATTCTTTCAGTCAGCGATATCCGGGCCTTTAACCGGGCGAGATCAGCAGCCACGAAACAGGAACATGGAAATGCAGCAGACGGCGCCGAGACGGCTTTTGCCGGAGAAAACATTCGTCTCGCGCTGGGGCCGGTGGCTGCTTTTTATGAGGATACCGCATATTTTGTGAATCAGATCGAAAACCGCGGTGCCTGGGGCTATCAGGCCATATGGCAGCTGCTTCGTGAGATGACCGAGGCCTGCACTGAAGAGAAATCTGCGGAGGAGCTGGTGCAGCGCAAGGGATGGGGACTGCCGAGTCTGGTGGAGCCTCTTCCGGGCGGTTCGCACGGATTTGCAGAGAGAAGCGCTTTGATCGGCACTTCCCGAAAAGGATAAAGGAAAGGCATCGTATGAAGGAAGTCTACAGGGTGGCACCGGTACCGGCCGGGGATGTTTCCGGCATTTGCTCGGCTTTATATGAGTTGGGCGGCATGGTTGTGATGCACGATCCCTCCGGCTGTAATTCCACCTACAATACCCACGATGAGCTGCGCTGGTATCGGAAGCCCGCCAACATTTTCATCAGTGCCTGCAGCATGCGGGATCTGGTGCTGGGCAATGAGCAGAAGCTGATGGATGACATCGCGGCGGCCTTCGGCAGCATATCGCCACGACCGAAATTCATTGCCCTCTGCAATTCGCCTTTGCCATATCTGAACGGCACGGATTTTCAGGGCATCTGCCGGCAATTGACGGCCCGCTGCGGCGCACCTTGCTTCTATGTGTCCAGCAACGGCATGCATGATTACGTGACGGGTGCCGGGCAGGCTTTTCTTAGCTATGCCCAATCCCCGGCAAGCGGATTGACGGAAAGGAAGGCTCAGCCGGATAGCGCCGCGGTGAATCTTCTGGGACTTACGCCGCTGGATTATGCCAACCCGGAGAATGTCCATAGGCTGGGAGCTCTGCTCACGGAAAACGGTTTTACGGTTCTTGCGAATTATGCCTATGAGACGGAGGCGGCGCAGCTTTGCCGGGCCTCGGAGGCCAATGTGAATCTGGTGCTTTCTGCCGCGAGTCTGCCCCTGGCGGAATATCTTCATGCAAATTACGGCATCCCCTATGTGATCGGCGCACCGGTAAAGGGCTTTTGTGCGCCGGTGCTGGAAGCGCTGAAGGCTGCTGCGGAGGGAAAGACATTTTCGCAAAACTGCTGTGCGCGGGAGACGGACAATCGATCCGTATCCGCCGTTTTCCTCGGGGAGGCCGTTCTGATGGCGTCTCTTGCCCGGGCCTGGGAGCTTGAGCACCGGAAACGGGCCTATGTACTCTGTCCCCTGGAGCGGAGCACTGCCCTGCTGCCGGCATCCTTGGGGCGATGTGTGGAGGGAGAGGAAGGGCTGGAGCAGGCCCTGCGCATTCTGGTCGAAGACATTTCCCTGAAGGGACAGATGGGGGAACAGAAGCTGCCGGTCTTTGCGGATCCCCTGTATCGGTCCATTTTGCCGGAAGGCTGCGAGCTGCAGCCGCTGCCGAGTCTCGGCATTTCCGGGCGGATCTACCGCGGGAGCTTTCCGATATACTTCTGATGTTGATGCTTAAGGAGGAGAAATCATGAGTCTGCAGAATACGCCGTCCTCGGAGCGGCTTCATATCGGCTTTTTCGGCCGTCGGAACGTAGGCAAGTCGAGTCTTGTGAACCGGGTCACGGAGCAGGAGCTTTCCGTGGTCAGCGATACACTGGGCACCACCACAGATCCGGTGCAGAAGGCCATGGAGCTTCTGCCTATCGGGCCGGTGGTGATCATTGATACGCCGGGCTATGATGACACGGGCGCGCTGGGAGAGAAGCGGGTACGGAAAACGAAGGAGATTCTGAACCGGGTGGACATTGCGGTGCTGGTCACCGATGAGGAGGAGCTGGCCAATCCCGTGGATCGGGAGCTTCAGCAGATTTTCCGGGAGAAGAAGCTTCCGTATGTGATCTGCCACAACAAATCGGAGTCGCTTCCGGATTTTCAGGATAATGCTTTCGGCATCATCAATGATGAAACGCAGGAGATCCCGGCGGCGCTACTGTCCTCTATGATACGTTCGCAGGAGGAAGCAGCAGAGCTGGAGACCGATCGGGCAGCAGGGGCGAAGACATTGGCCAAGGGAGCAGCTTACGGTGAGATCCGGGTCAGCGCCCTGACGAACCAGAATGTCTATCTCCTGAAGGCACTGATCGGCCGTCTGGGAAAATCGGTGCTGGAAACGAAAAACCTGCTGGAGGGGCTTATAGCGCCGGGGGACTTATTCGTTCTGGTGATTCCGGTGGACAGCTCGGCCCCCAAGGGAAGACTGATTTTGCCGCAGCAGATGGTGCTGGCCGAGATCCTCAATAATCACGCCCGGGCCATCTGCTGCCAGCCGGAGGAGCTGAAGGACACGATTGCGCTGTTGAATCGGGACGGTGAGAACCACATTCGTCTGGTGATCACGGACAGCCAGGCCTTCAAAGCGGTGAGCGCTGTCGTGCCGCGGGAGGTGCCGCTAACATCCTTCTCCATCCTTATGGCCCGGTACAAGGGCTTTCTGGAGGAAGCATTGAAGGGGGTGGCGGCCATTGAGAACCTACAGGATGGGGACCGGGTGCTGATTTCCGAGGGCTGTACGCATCACCGCATGTGTGACGACATCGGCAGCTTTAAAATTCCCAACTGGCTTCGTAAATATACGGGGAAAACGCTGGAATTTGAGACCACAAGTGGCCATGGCTTCCCGGAGGAACTGGGGATATACAAGCTGATCATTCACTGCGGTGCCTGTATGCTGAACGACAGAGAAGTGCTGTTCCGGATGAAGCAGGCGCAGGATCAGGGCGTGCCCTTTACGAACTACGGCACCTGCATCTCGTTTATGAACGGCATTCTCGAGAGATCTGTGGAACCGCTGGGCTTGTGACGAAGGAGAGAGGGATTGGAATTTGGTAGGCATTAGTAATGAAGAACTGATTCGGCGGCTTTCTGCGGAGGGAAATCTTTCCGATGCGGCGCTGCTGCAGCTTCTGGGCACGCATACAGCGGCGGATGAGGAATTGCTGTTTTCGCTGGCCCGGGAGAAACGGGAAGCGTTTTACGGAAAGGAGATTTATCTCCGGGGACTCATTGAGTTTTCAAACTTCTGCCGGAATGACTGCAGGTATTGCGGCATCCGCCGCAGCAATGCCAATGCAGAGCGCTATCGCCTCAGTCGGGAGGAAATCCTGGACTGCTGCACCCAGGGATATGCCCTGGGCTTTCGCACATTTGTGCTGCAGAGCGGAGAGGATCTTAGCTACAGCACGAAGGATATCTGCAGCATTGTATCCGATATCCGCAGCCGTTTTCCGGACTGCGCGGTGACCCTATCCATCGGTGAAAAGAGCCGGGCGGAATACCAAGCCTATTATGACGCGGGAGCGGAGAGGTATTTGCTGCGGCATGAAACCGCGGATTCCGCGCATTACCGACATTTGCATCCCTCCGAACTGTCGCTGGAGAACCGGATTCGCTGTCTTTATGATCTTAAGGAAATCGGCTATCAGGTGGGCTGCGGCATGATGGTGGGCGCACCGGGGCAGACGAAGGCGTGTCTTCTGGCTGACTTCCGCTTCATGCAGGAGCTGCAGCCGGAGATGATCGGTATTGGTCCCTTCATTCCGCATCATGAGACACCTTTCCGCCATGAAGCCAGCGGCACGGTGACCGAAACACTGTGGCTGCTGGGACTTTTGCGGCTGTTCTTCCCCTATGCCCTGCTGCCGGCCACGACAGCACTTGGTACGCTGGATCCTATGGGGCGGGAGAAGGGAGTGCTGGCCGGTGCCAATGTGGTCATGCCGAATCTTTCACCGCGTGGTGTGCGAAAGAAGTACCTTCTTTATGACGGGAAAATCTGTACCGGAGATGAGGCCGCTGAGTGCTGCCGCTGCATGTCCCTCCGCATGGAACGCATCGGATACCGGGTAGTGGAAAAGAGAGGGGATTGCCATGTACACGAAGCTTTGCTATGATGCAAAGCAGGTATTTTTTTAGATACAAACGGGCTTTCGGAGACTGACGATATGGATTTGATAAAGGGTAAACATGCAGATAAAATACTGCGGCTTCTCCTGCTTCTTTGGATTTGCTTTATCTGGCTGCATTCTGCGGTTCCGGCCTCCGGTTCCTCGGAGGAAAGCCGCATTGTCGGGAATTTTATCCGGCCCTTTCTGGAACTGCTTCTGGGGAAAGGCAGCGTGACGGATCATGTGGTGCGGAAGCTGGCCCATTTCACGGAATATACGATACTGGGCTTTCTGATCGGTGCAAATGTTGCCGTGCTCACAGCTAGAATCAGACGGCAGATGAAGCTGTCCCGCGCGGGCTTATTTTTCTGCTGGAGCTACGGCCTTTTGCTGGCCGCTGCAATAGCTCTTATTGATGAAAGCATACAGCTCTTTTCTCCGGGCCGCAGTGCACAGGTAACGGATGTGCTGCTGGACACGGCAGGCAGCTTCACAGGCTTGATTCTTATGACGATTTTATTAACTGCCTTCGGCGCGGTACGGGGGACGTGAAGGAAGAAAAGTTGATGTTCTTGTGCATTCTATAAATCTGTGTTATAGTGGAGCGCAAACGAAGTCGGAAATAAGGAGTGAAGCGGCTTCGTTAGCGCCAGGGCCGGAGACGGCTGACGAGGCGGGCAGTGATCGAAAGACTCGGCGGATGCTGCCCCGGATTTGTGAATCGAAAGAGAAGAGCGAAAAAGCGGAATCAAAACCGTAACAGAGGACTTCTCACTCACTGATAACAGAAGCAGGACGCAGGCAGAGGACCGAAAAGGTACCTCTTTCCTTTTGTGTGCGGCTTCATGCTTGTTTGGTGAGAGAGGAGTTCTTTTTATGTGCGGAATTGTAGGATTTGTTGGTCAGGAGCAGGCGGCCCCCATTCTTCTGGATGGCCTTTCCAAGCTGGAGTATCGTGGTTATGACTCGGCAGGCATTGCAGTGCGGAATGGCAGTGAGGCCATTCAGGTGGTGAAGGCCATGGGGCGGCTGAAGAACCTTTCTGAGAAGACAGAGGGGGGAAATGCTGTCAAGGGAAGCTGCGGTATCGGCCATACACGCTGGGCAACCCATGGTGAGCCCTCCGAGAACAATGCGCATCCTCATGTGGCTATGGGCGGTGCTGTGGTAGCGGTGCACAACGGCATTATCGAAAACTATCAGGAGCTGAAGGAAAAGCTCGGACGCCACGGCTACCAGTTCTATTCGCAGACAGATACGGAAATTGCAGTCAATCTCATTGACTATTATTATAAGAAGACAGAGAAAAATCCTGTGGAGGCTCTTTCACGGGCAATGATGCGGATTCGCGGCTCCTATGCCCTTGCAGTGCTGTTCATGGATTATCCGGAAACCATTTATGCGGCCCGGAAGGACAGCCCCATGATTCTCGGCGTTTCCGGTGCGGACAGCTATCTGGCTTCTGATGTGCCGGCAATTCTTAAATATACACGGCAGGTGTACTATATCGGAAATCTCGAGATCGCGAAGCTCACCGGCGGAAAAGTGGAATTTTTCAACATTGATCAGGAGCCGATTGAGAAGGAGCTGGTGGAGATTCAGATGGATGCCGAGGCAGCAGAAAAGGGCGGCTATGAGCATTTCATGATGAAGGAAATTCACGAGCAGCCGAAGGCCGTGAGAGATACGCTGCATTCTGTTTTGAAGGAAGATAGCATTGACCTGAATGCTATGGGACTGGACGAGGAAACGCTGCGGGGCATTTCGCAGATCTATGTGGTGGCCTGCGGCAGTGCCTACCATGTGGGTATGGTGATGCAGTATGTGCTGGAGGGGCTGGCACGAATCCCGGTGCGGGTGGAGCTGGCATCGGAGTTCCGGTACCGGAATCCCATTCTGGATCCTTCGGGGCTGGTGATCATCGTCAGTCAGTCCGGAGAGACGGCGGATTCTCTGGCGGCCCTGCGGGAGGCAAAGCAGAGAGGCCTGAAGACTCTGGGCATTGTGAATGTGGTGGGCTCCTCCATCGCCCGGGAAGCGGACCATGTCTTCTATACGCTGGCCGGGCCGGAAATCGCCGTGGCCACCACCAAGGCCTACAGCACACAGCTCATTGCGGGATATGCTCTGGCGCTGGAGCTGGGCCGGGTGCGGAATACCATAACGGAGCAGAAGTACAGGGAGCTGATCCGGGAGCTGGAGAGCATTCCGGAGAAGATCGAGGCCATCCTTAAGGATAAGGAGAGAATTCAGTGGTTTGCCGCAAAGCACGCCAATGCCCAGGATGTCTTCTTCATCGGAAGAGGCATTGACTATGCCATCGGTCTCGAGGGCTCGCTCAAGCTGAAGGAGATCAGCTACATTCATTCCGAGGCCTATGCTGCCGGCGAACTGAAGCACGGCACCATCAGCCTGATCGAAAAGGGCACTCTGGTAGTAGGCATCCTGACACAGCCGGAGCTCTTTGAGAAGACCGTGTCCAACATGGTGGAGGTGAAGAGCCGGGGCGGCTTCCTCATGGCCCTCACCAGCAACGGCAACTATAATATAGAAGATACTGCGAACTTCACGGTGTATGTGCCGGGCAC
>CAZJQX010000018.1:0-5375 GCA_964548305.1 uncultured Lachnospiraceae bacterium | reverse complement strand
CAGTGGAGTGATATAATGATTGTACCGATATTTGTACAAAAGGGCGCCTTTTAGGCGCCTTTTTCATTAGTTATTGTAAGAAATGTATAAGAAAAATGTTCGTTAAAACTATATCATCCCTTTATTTTGTGAAAACAATTCGTTATAATACGGTGTAGTCTATTGATAAAACAGGAGGTATACAAAATGGGGGTATCCACTTTTAAGGGTGGCGTCCATCCCTATGACGGCAAAGAGCTGGCGAAGGATCAGGCTATCGTCGAGCTGAAGCCGCAGGGACTTATGGTATATCCGCTGTCTCAGCACATCGGTGCACCCGCAAAGCCCATCGTGGCGAAGGGGGACCATGTTCTGGTAGGTCAGAAGATTGCAGAGGCAGGGGGCTTTATTTCGGCTCCCGTTCTTTCTGCCGTTTCCGGTACCGTTAAGGGTATCGAGAAGCGTCTGACAGCCGGCGGAGCAATAATGGATGCCATTGTTGTTGAAAATGATCAGCAGTATGATGCGATCCCGGGATTTGGCGAGCCGAGAGACTATACTAAGCTCACCAGAGATGAGATTGTCAACATCGTGAAGGAGGCAGGAATCGTCGGACTCGGCGGCGCAGGCTTCCCCACCAATGTGAAGCTCATGCCGAAGAACATCGACAAGATTGATCATTTCTTAGTGAACGGCGCGGAGTGCGAGCCGTATCTCACATCTGATTACAGAGACATGATTGAGACACCGGATGAAATCATCGGGGGTCTTAAGGTCGTGCTTTCTATTTTCCCGAATGCCAAGGGAATCATCTGCATTGAGGACAATAAGCCGGATGCGATCCAGAAGCTGACAGAGATGTGCAAGAATGAGGAGCGGATTTCTGTGGCTGCCCTGAAGACCAAGTATCCTCAGGGTGGTGAGCGTCAGCTGATCTATGCGGTTACCGGCAGAAAGATCAATTCCTCCATGCTTCCGGCAGATGCCGGCGTCGTGGTGGACAACGCAGATACTCTGGTGGCGATTTATGAGGCTGTCTGCCTGCAGAAGCCGCTGGTCAGAAAGATCGTAACAGTGACCGGCGATGCTGTGGTGAAGCCGGGAAATTTCAAGGTTCCTCTCGGAACAAATTACCAGGAAATCGTGGCTGCCGCAGGCGGCTTCAAGGCAGATCCGGAGAAAATTATTTCCGGCGGACCTATGATGGGCATTCCGATGTTCAAGCTGGATGTTCCTCTGGTGAAGAATTCCAGCTCTATTCTGGCATTCCTGCATGATCCGGTATCTGCACAGCCCACAACCGCCTGCATCAACTGCGGCCGTTGTGTCAGTGCATGCCCGGAGAATCTGATTCCGACCATGCTGATGAAGGCTGCTCTGCACAAGAATACAGCAGATTTCGCTAAGCTTCAGGGTATGGAGTGTATCGAGTGCGGCTGCTGTGCCTATGCATGTCCCGCAAAGCGTCCTCTGACCCAGGGCTTCAAGATGATGAAGCGTCTTGTGGGTGCGGAGAGACGTGCCGCTGCTGCCAAGGCAAAGGCCCAGGAAGAGGCCAAGAAGAATGAGGAGGTAAAGAAATGAGTAAAATGCTGAATCTCTCTGCCAATCCTCATGTTCGTGACAATATCACCACATCCGCTATCATGAGAGATGTTGTGATCGCCATGATTCCGACCGCTCTGTACGGCATTGCCCAGTGGGGGACGAATGCAGCCCTCGTGGTGATCCTGACCACACTGGCTGCGGTTCTGGCTGAGTTTGTTTATGAGAAGCTGATGAAGCTGCCCATCACCATCGGTGATTTCTCCGCAGCGGTTACCGGCCTGATTCTGGCACTGAACTGCCCGCCGGATATTCCTGTTTGGATTCCGATCCTCGGCGCGGTTTTTGCCATCATTATCGTAAAACAGCTGTACGGCGGCCTGGGCTGCAACTTCATGAACCCGGCTCTGGCAGCACGCTGCTTCCTGCTGATTTCCTTTGCCGGCAAGATGACCAGCTTTACCGGTGTGGGTGTGGATGCAACCTCATCAGCAACACCGCTGGCACTGCTGAAGGCAGGCGGTGAGACACAGGATCTTGCAGCGATGTTCCTCGGAAGAATCCCGGGCACCATCGGTGAGGTTTCCAAGCTTTGCCTTCTCATCGGTGCACTGTATCTCATTGTCCGCAAGGTGATTTCTCCGAAGATTCCGCTGATCTACATTGCGACAGTGGCTGTATTCACCCTGATTTTCGGCGGCAGAGGCTTCGATCTCTATTATGTTGCCTGTGAAATCTGCGGCGGTGGTCTGATCTTCGGTGCCTTCTTCATGGCAACAGATTATGTAACATCCCCGATCACACCCAACGGACAGATTGTCTTTGCAGTGATCCTCGGACTTTTGACCGGAATTTTCAGACTGTTCGGCGGCTCGGCTGAGGGCGTTTCCTATGCCATCATCCTGACCAATATCCTGGTACCGACCATCAACAAGCTGACCATTCCCAAGGCATTCGGAAGGGAGGGCGAGAAGAAATGAAGCAGGATTCTTTCGTAAAGGACGCCCTGGTGCTGACCGGCATCACCCTGGTTTCCGGTCTCCTTCTGGGCGGTGTCTACGGCCTCACCAAGGACACCATTGAAGCTGCCAACAACGCTTCCACCATCGCATCCTATCAGGAGGTTATGGCGGCAAGCGAGTATGATGACGAAACCTATGCTTCCGCTCTGGAGCAGGCAAATGCTGACGGCACCATCGCTGCCGACAACGGCAGTGCGAAGCTGATCTCTATTGTGGCTGCCAAGGACGAGAGCGGTGCGGAAATCGGTTATATCGTAAAGGGCTCCTGCGCAGGCTACGGCGGCGACGTTGTGGTTGTTGTGGGTGTAAACCCGGATCTCACCGTATCCGGCATTTCCTTCCCGGAGACACTTCCGGAGACCGCAGGTCTCGGACAGAAGGCTACGGAGCCGGAGTTCTATGAGCAGTTTGCCGGCAAGGGCATGCATCTGTCTGTTGTGAAGACGGGAAATGCAGGCGAGAGTGAGATTGACGCCATTTCCGGTGCCACCATCACCTCTACAGCTGTGACCAATACGGTCAATGCCGCTACCGATTTCGTAGAGCAGTACGTTGAAAATAAGTGAGGAGGCCGAGATAAATGAATAAGTATTTAGAAAGAATTTATAACGGCATCATCAAGGAAAACCCCACCTTCGTGATCATGCTGGGTATGTGTCCGACACTGGCCACCACCACCAGCGCCATCAACGGTCTGGGCATGGGTCTTTCCACCACTGCCGTTCTGATGTTCTCGAACATGCTGATTTCTGCGCTCCGCAAGGTGATTCCGGACCGCATGAGACTGCCGGGCGAGATCGTAGTCGTAGCATCACTGGTAACCATCGTGCAGCTGCTGATTCAGGCTTATGTGCCGTCTCTCTATTCTGCACTGGGTATTTATATCCCGCTGATCGTTGTAAACTGTATCATCCTTGGCCGTGCGGAGTCCTATGCACTGTTCAACACACCGGTGCTGTCCTTCTGTGACGGTCTGGGCATGGGTCTCGGCTTCTCTATGGCACTCACCATCATCGGTGCTGTCCGTGAGCTGCTGGGCGCAGGCACCATTTTCGGCTTCCGTCTGATTCCGGAGGCTTACAGCATCAGCATTTTCGTACTCGCACCGGGCGCTTTCCTGGTACTCGCCATGCTGACAGCCATTCAGAACAAGCTGAAGCTGCCGTCCGCAACCAACGGCGATGCACCGCAGGATTTCGTCTGCAGCGGCAACTGCATGGGCTGCTTCTCAGATTGTCAGACTGAGGAGAAAAAAGCTCCTGAGAAGAAGGAGGCCTGAGCATGCTGAACCTTTTATTGATTGCAATTAAGTATTCCCTTGTAAGCAACGTCGTACTGTCCCAGTTCCTCGGTATCTGTCCGTTCCTCGGTGTATCCAAGAAGACAGAGTCCAGTAAGGGTATGGGCGCTGCCGTTATCTTCGTTATTGCCATCGCCTCTGTGGTGACCCATGCGATCTATGTGGTTTTCCTGAAGGCGACAAGCCCCCTGTGCACCGCAATCGGTCTGAAGGACGGTCTGGAGTTCCTGAACACCATCGTCTTCATTCTGGTTATTGCGACCCTCGTGCAGTTCGTTGAGATGTTCATGAAGAAGAGCATGCCGGCCCTCTATGAGTCCCTCGGTGTGTATCTGCCCCTCATCACCACAAACTGTGCTGTGCTGGGTGTTGCACTGAACAATGTAACCTACGGCTACAATTTCGCAGAATGTCTGGTTTACGGCCTCGGCATTTCCTGCGGCTTTGCACTTGCTCTGATCCTGATGTCCACTATCCGTGAGAACATCATCGAGGGCAACGATCACATTCCCCATGCATTCCAGGGATCTCCGATCGTGCTGATCACAGCAAGCCTGATGGCTATTGCATTTTTCGGATTCAGCGGCTTGATCTAAGGAGGTAAGCGATGATTGTAACATTCGTTATTGTCGCTGCCGTTCTGGTCGGCGCGACTGGATTGATCCTCGGCATGTTCCTCGGTGTTGCTTCCGAGAAATTCAAGGTCGAGGTAGATGAGAAGGAGGCGCAGGTTCGTGCCGCGCTTCCCGGAAACAACTGTGGTGCCTGCGGTTTCCCCGGCTGTGACGGCTGTGCCAAGGCCATCGCCCAGGGCGAGGCACCGGTGAACCAGTGTCCCGTAGGCGGTGCTGCAGCGGCAGAGAAGATCGCTTCCATCATGGGTACGGCTAATGTCGGCGCTGCCGAGAAGAAGGTGGCCTTCGTCAGATGCCAGGGCTCCTGTGACAAGGCAAAGCAGACCTACAGCTACACCGGTATTGCGGATTGTACAGAGCTTTCCGTGGTGCCGAACGGCTCCGAGAAGGAATGTCCGTATTCCTGCTGCGGCTACGGTACCTGTGTGAAGGCATGTAAGTTCGATGCGATTCATATCGTGAACGGCGTGGCCGTTGTGGATAAGGAGAAGTGTGCGGGCTGCGGTGCCTGCAGCAAGGCCTGCCCGAAGCATATTATCGATATGGTTCCGGCAAAGAAGAAGCACATTGTTGCCTGCCAGAACCATCTGAAGGGCAAGCAGGTAAAGGATGCCTGTGCGACAGGCTGTATCGCCTGCGGTATGTGTGAGCGCACCTGTAAGCTTGACGGTATCCATATCGTGGATAACCTGGCTGTGATGAATGAGAACTGTAAGGACTGTGGTCTCTGTGCCCAGAAGTGTCCGACAGGTGCCATCACCGGCAAGCGTCCT
Source organism: uncultured Lachnospiraceae bacterium (assembly GCA_964548305.1). Lineage (GTDB taxonomy): Bacteria > Bacillota > Clostridia > Lachnospirales > Lachnospiraceae > Oribacterium. Next base: position 121 of record CAZJQX010000018.1, on the reverse strand, counting down.
GTTGCGCCGAAGCCTGCAGCAAAGCCTGCCGTAGCGCCCGCTAAACCGGCTGAGCCGAAGGCTGTTCCGACAGAGACTGCTGCTCCCAAGGCAGAGTCTGCTGAGCCTGTGAAGGCTGAGG
>CAZJQX010000017.1:0-30730 GCA_964548305.1 uncultured Lachnospiraceae bacterium | reverse complement strand
ATGTCTGGACCGGAGACGGCACACCGAATGCCGACGATGCTGTCGATGCAAATCTTGCAGTTGCAAGCAAATGGAGCAAGCTCACCAATGTGAAGGACAACGTTCTGACCATGGTGGACGAGGCCATTATCGCACCGGTGGACCTTCAGAAGGTACTGGCTTCCGTTGACAGCAGAAGCTTCAAGGCACTGGCGGGCGCTGAGTTTACAGTGGCGGTGAGAAATACGGCTGCCGAAGGAACCGAAGCATCCACAACCGAAAGTAAAACTGTGCTGGGAACGGCAGTGACCACAAAGAAGGGCTACCTCGTATGGAAGTCCATTACCGAGGCAGGCTTCGCTTACGGACGGATCTTCAATGCAGAAGGCACTCGTGTCAGTGCTGCCAATAAGGATACCGCCATCGGAAAGACCATTGTTCTGCAGCAAAATGCCGAGGGATATGTCTTCACCGAAACCAAAGCTCCGGATACGGCGTATAACGACGGTCTCTGCTTCCATGTGCAGATCACAAAGGAGAACTACCTCGAGTACCGGACAGTGACCGGCACAGGAGAGGCGAAGACATTGACCTACCATACAGATAAGTATATCGATCTGGTGGAGGCAGAAAAGAACACGAAGAGCAACATTCCTTACAGTGTAAAGAAAGAAGCTGAGAGAAGCAGCAAGACCGAGTACACGGATGCAGACGGCCTTGCAGTAAACAGAGAGTATCGATCCGTTGTCACACTGCACAAGTACGATGCAAGTGCGGAGGGACAGAAGGCGGCCATCGCCGGAACCGAATTCACGCTGTATCGGGATTCTGTATCGAAGGACAACATTTATAAGAAGGCATATATCGTGGAAAAGGAGGATAATGGCCGAAAGACAACATTGAATAAGTCGGGTGTATTCACGACGGATGCAGACGGAAACATCACCATCGAGATCCGCGAGAAGGGCACCTATATCCTGAAGGAGACGAAGGCGAGCGCCGGCTACGTGCTGGACGATGCAAACCTTCTGACCTTCGTTCTGCAGGACGAGGCGGAGACGCAGAGCCTGACTGTGAATGGCAATTCTGCTCCGGTTTACGGCTATGGAACCACCGCGAATGTCCTGAAGAAGGATGAGAATGGTGTGCCGAATCTTCGTGAGGAGGTGCCGGTTACACCGACAGAACCGGAAACACAGCCTGAGACTGAGCCGGAAACAAAACCTGAGAATAAGGGCACTTCGAGTGGCTCCCACGGCGGCGGATCCGGTGGCGGCAGCAGCGTATCGTCAATGCATGCCGTGATTACAGCCACCGAGGCGGAGAGTCAGACCGCAGCGGAGACTGTGGCAGAAACTGCTGCTGAATCCGTTGGCTCCGGCAGCAACGGCGGCACATCCGGCGGAGAGGCTGCCGAGTATGATCCGGACGGAGATGTTAAGAATGCTCGCCGAAACAAGAATCGGAATGGCAAGTATGGCAAGAACGGCAAGAAGACCGGCGACACGCAGAAGCCTGTGATCTGGATTTCTCTGATCTGCGGTGCAGCAGCCCTCGTCGGCGGCGTGGAGTTCTTTGATCGGCGCAAGCGAAGGAAAAAAGATGATACCAAGTAAGCAGTTGTAGGATATATGACTGTCTGGTGATGTTGCGAGTGGGCAAGCTGCTCGCAGCGGGAAACTAATCGGAGGAATCGCGCATGCGGTTTCTCCGATTGTGGTTTGATCACTTAGGGAAAAAGGTGAGAGGAATGAAAACGTTGAAGCGAATCCTATATCCCATTTGTGCGCTGGTCATTCTCTTTTCCGGCTGGAAGCTGTGTGAAATGAAAGCAGCCAGGGATCGCACCGAAAAACTATATACAGAGCTTGCGGCGCTTCGGGATACCGATGCGGATTTGGATACTGATGCAAATCCCGGTGCCTCGGATGTAGAAGCGGCGAAAGACGCGGTGAATCCCTGGCTGCTTACGCTGCGGCAGCAGAACCCGGAGCTTGCGGGCTGGCTCTGCATTCCGGGGACGAAGATCGATTACCCGGTGATGCAGACCGCGGAGGACAATGATTTTTATCTCACACATGATTTTCAGCGGGAGGAAAATGCGCATGGCGCGCCGTTTCTTGATGTGAACTGCCGAATCGGGGCATCAGAGAATCTCATTATCTATGGGCATCATATGAAGGACGGCACCATGTTCCGGGATCTGATGCTCTATAAAAATGCGGATTTCTGCGAATCGAACGGCACCATCGAATTCGACACACCGGAGCAGAGTGCGCAGTATCAGGTGATTTTCGTGATGCTTCTGTCGGCAGAGAATGCAGAAGACTTTCCCTACTATCAATATATCGACCTCTCCGACGAAGCGGATTATCGGGAATTTCTCGAGAACTGCGGGAAGTACGCCCGTTGGCAGAGTGAGGATGCGATGGATGAATCTGCTGCGGCAGGGGGACTGCTGACATTATCCACCTGTGAGGATTCACACAGGGACGGGAGACTGGTGGTAGTGGCGAGGAGTTTTCTGCTGTCAACGAAAACACTTGACAGGCATTTCTCAATCTGGTAGTATAGCCAAGGTTTGAGGAGTGTTTGATGGAAGATTTTGTAATCAAGGGTAATCTTTTCGAGCTGTATGGCGGGCTGCTGAAGGAAAATCAGCGGAGAGTATATGAGTATCACATCGTGGACGACATGAGCTTCACCGAGATTGGTGAGGAGCTTGGCATCACACGTCAGGCGGCGCAGGAGCTCTTCCAGCGTGCCGACAAGAAGCTTCAGGAATCAGAAGAAACCTTAGGGCTGGAAAAAAGGATGCTCAGCATACGCGCACTGGCCGAAAGAATACAGGCGGAATCTTCCGAAGATGATATCCGTCAGCTAGCAGGAGAAATCATAGATGGCATTTGAAAATCTGTCCGATCGATTAACGAATATATTTGCGAATCTGTCCGGCAAGGGCAAGCTTTCCGAGGATGACGTCAACAAGGCGCTCCGCGAGGTGCGTATGGCGCTTCTCGAGGCCGACGTAAACTTCAAGCTCGTGAAGGACTTCGTGGCGAAGGTGAAGGAGAAGGCCATCGGTGAAGAGGTCCTCAATTCACTGACACCGGCCCAGATGGTGGTGAAGATCGTGAATGAGGAGCTCACAGAAATGATGGGCTCCGAAACCACGGAGATCAAGCTCCGCCCGCAGAACGAGATCACAGTCATCATGATGGTGGGTCTTCAGGGTGCCGGTAAAACCACGACAGCCGCAAAGCTTGCCGGAAAATTCAAGCAGCAGCACAGAAAACCGGTGCTGGTGGCCTGCGATGTTTACCGTCCGGCAGCCATCGATCAGCTGCGGGTCAATGCCGAAAAGCAGGAGGTTCCCTTCTATTCCCTCGGCGATAAGATCAGTCCGGTGGAGATTGCAAGGCGTGCCGTTGCGGAAGCGAAGGAGCACGATTGGAATGTCGTTATCCTCGATACCGCAGGTCGTCTCCAGATTGATGAGAAGCTCATGGATGAGCTCGCCAACATTAAAAAAGCAGTCAATGTGGACTGGAGCATTCTGACAGTCGACGCCATGACCGGACAGGAAGCGGTCAATGTTGCTGAAACCTTTGTGGATCGTGTCGGTATCGACGGTGTGATCCTCACGAAGTGTGACGGTGATACCCGCGGCGGTGCGGCGCTGTCCATCAAGGCCATGACCGGCAAGCCGATCCTGTACTTAGGTATGGGTGAGAAGCTTTCCGATCTCGAGCAGTTCTATCCGGATCGTATGGCCGGCAGAATTCTCGGCATGGGCGACGTGCTTTCACTGATTGAGAAGGCGCAGAGCGAGCTGGACGAGAAGAAGGCCCGGGATTCCGTACGGCGAATGTCCAAGGGACAGTTCAGCTACGACGATTTCCTGGATCAGATGAGCCAGCTTCAGAAGCTCGGCGGCTTGGGCGGCATCCTGAAGATGCTCCCCGGCATGGGTAAGGCACTGGATTCTCTGGATCTCGATGAGGCTGAGAAGCAGATGAAGCGCGTCAAGTCCATTATCCAGTCTATGACGCTGAAGGAAAGAGCCAATCCGAAGCTCATGAATCCTTCGCGGAAGCGTCGAATCGCAGCCGGCGCCGGTGTGGACATTGCGGAGGTCAACCGTCTGGTAAAGCAGTTTGACGAGATGCAGAAGATGATGAAGCAGTTCGGTGGATCCATGAGAGGAAAGCACGGCGGTTTCCCCGGCATGGGCGGCATGAAGGGCTTCCCCGGTATGGGCAAAGGCGGCAGAATGCCGTTTTGATGAAACATGATTTTAGCAGCAATGCTGTTAAATATATATTTACATTTTGAATTCAAAGGAGAATAAGACAATGGCAGTTAAGATCAGATTGAGAAGAATGGGACAGATTCACGCACCTTTTTACAGAGTAATCGTTGCAGATTCCAGAAGCCCGAGAAACGGTAAGTTCATCGAGGAGATCGGTATCTATGATCCGAAGCAGGAGCCGTCTGTGATCAAGATCGACACAGAGGCTGCTAAGAAGTGGCTTGCAAACGGTGCACAGCCCACAGAGACTGTTGCTAAGCTTCTGAAGATCGCTGGCATCTGAGACTGCTTTGCTTAGTGCTGCAGAGGGCAGCATGACAGTCAGCAGAGATTGGAGTCCGAATGAAGGAATTACTGGAAACCATTGCAAGATCCCTTGTGCAGTTCCCGGATGACGTGAAGGTCACAGAGGAAAACAAGGATGGCGAGATCGTCCTGACCCTGTCTGTCAATGAACAGGATATGGGAAAGGTGATCGGCCGTTCGGGACGTATTGCAAAGGCCATTCGCTCTGTCATCAGTGCTGCGGCATCGAAGGCGGAGGTAAAGGTCTCTGTGGACATCAGATAATACGTCGCAGCAGGGCTTGCGGAATCGCACACGGCTTGTCCGGGTGCGATTCTTTTAACTTTGGCATAACAATCATTGACAGAAGGAACAGGAGGGAATCCTATGCTGAAACAACTGCGTGTGGGAACCATCGTGACAACCCATGGACTGAAGGGCGAGGTGAAGGTGAAGCCCAGTACGGATGATCCGGATCGTTTTCTGGATCTGGAGAAGGTGTATCTTGAGCCGGCATCCAAGGGCTTTCGCAGAAGCCAGACGGAGCAGCGCATGCTGGAGGTGGAATCTGTGCGTTTTCACCAGAATATGGCCCTTCTGAAGTTCAAGGGGCTGGATCGCATTGAGGATGTGCAGAACCTTCGGAATTATGATCTGCTGGTGGACAGAGCCGACGCCATTCAGCTGCCGGAGGGAGAGTACTTCATCGGAGACCTTATCGGCGTGCAGGTGATCACCGACGAGGGAGAGACTCTGGGCCGGGTGAAGGATATCCTGGAAACCGGTGCCAACAACGTGCTGGTGGTGGCAAGGGACAACGGAAAGGAACTGCTGATTCCGAAATCTCCGAACTGTGTTCTGGAAATGAAGCCGGAGGAGGATTACATCAAGGTGCACCTTCTGGAGGGACTGCTGGATCTATGAAGAACTACTATGTCATGACGCTGTTTCCGGACATGATCATGAATGCCGTGAACACCTCCATTACAGGCCGCGCCATCGAGGACGGCAAAATTCATGTGGAGGCGGTGGATATTCGCAGCTACACGAAGGAGCGGCACGGGCATGTGGACGATGCGCCCTACGGTGGTGGTGCCGGCATGCTGATGCAGGTGCAGCCCATTTATGACTGCTATACGGCCATCACGGAGAAGCTGGGACGCCGGCCGCGGGTGCTCTACATGTCCCCTCAGGGACGACGCTTTGACCAGAGCTTTGCGGAGGAGCTTTCCCGGGAGGAGGATCTCATCTTTCTCTGCGGTCATTACGAGGGCGTCGATGAACGTGCCCTCGAGCTTCTGGGAACGGAAAATGTTTCCATCGGCGACTATGTGCTGACCGGCGGCGAGCTGCCGGCGCTTTGCATGATCGATGCGGTTTCCCGTCTGGTGGAGGGTGTCCTGAACAAGGAGGCCAGCCACGAGATCGAAAGCTTCTCGGATGGGCTTCTGGAATATCCGCAGTATTCCCGGCCGGAGGAATTTATGGGCATGCATGTTCCTGCGATTCTTCTTTCCGGCGATCACAAGAAGGTGGATGAGTGGCGGCATCAGCAGAGTCTGGAGCGCACGAAGCAGCAGCGGCCTGACCTCTATGAAGCATATTACGCATCCCATCCCGAGGAGTTTGCGCCGAAAAAGCCGAAGCGGAGAAGACACAGACATACGGATGCGGAAGTGACAGAACAGCGCATAAGCCCGGCAGCCGGGCCCGAAGACATTATCCCGGAGGAAAATGCAGACGGCGAAAAAGACTGAATTCGTCCTTGCAATTGGACGGATCCCGTGATATAGTAGCTGAGTTGTGACTTTAAGAGATGTTCCGCTGGCGGCGAAACGGAGATCGTGAATGAACATCGAATAGATATTAGGAGGTAACACAATGACAAACTATGAGATCATTAAGGGCATCGAGGATGCTCAGCTGAAGAGTGAGGTTTCCAGCTTCAAGACCGGTGACACTGTTAAGGTGTACAACAAGATCAAAGAGGGCAACCGTGAGAGAACACAGATCTTCGAGGGTACTGTTCTGAAGATCCAGGGCGGCTCCAACAGAGCAACCTTCACTGTTCGCAAGACCAGCAACGGCGTAGGCGTAGAGAAGACATGGCCGATGCACAGCCCGCTGGTAGAGAAGGTTGAGGTTGTTCGTTCCGGTAAGGTAAGAAGAGCAAAGCTGACCTATCTGCGTGACCGTGTTGGTAAGGCTGCCAAGGTTAAGGCTGCGAAGTAATCTCTTCTATATAATTATGGCCTGTGGGGTGTCCTTTTCGGAGGGCGCCCTTTTTTGACTTAGGAGGAAGGATGACGGAGAGAAATTTTTTGCAGAGCTGCTGCCGGGGGCTGGTCAATGTCATCGTTCTGATTTCCCTGGCCTGGTTTCTGGTGTTTGGCTTCTTTTCGCAGCTGAGCGTGTCGGGACACAGTATGGAGCCTAGCCTCTACAGCGGCGATACGGTAATGCTGGATACCCTGAGCTATCATTTTCTGTCCCCCGGACGGATGGATGTGGTGGCCTTTCAGCGCGCCGACGGCAATGTCAGTGTGAAGCGTGTGGTGGGGCTCCCGGGAGAGACAGTCACGATCCGGAACGGACATATTTATATCGACGGAACGCTGCTGGAAACGGACAAAATCAGCGAGATCAGCCTCAGCGGTCTCGCGGAAAATCCCGTTACCCTGATGGAGGACGAATATTTTCTGATTGGCGACAATGCGGATTCCTCGGAGGACAGCCGTTTCCAGAATGTGGGCAATGTGCGCAGCGGTCAGATCCTCGGAAGGGTATGGCTGCGGGTGCTTCCTTTCGGACGATTCGGTTTGATTCAATAATGGATTAGGAGAACAGATGAACATTCAATGGTATCCCGGCCACATGGCCAAGGCAAAACGAAATATGCGAAATGATCTGCAGCTGGTGGATCTGATCATCGAAATTGTTGACTGCCGCTGCCCGGAATCCAGCCGGAATCCGGATATTGACAGCTTCGCTAAGGACAAGGCCAGAATTGTGCTGCTGAACAAGGCGGATCTGGCAGACCGGAAGCAGACGATGGCCTTTTCGGACTATTTCCGGAAGAAGGGATTTTATACTCTGGAAATCGATGCCCGCAGCAAGGGAACGCTGAAGAAGCTGAATGCCCTGATTGACGAGGCCTGCAAGCCCATTGTGGAGCGGAACAAAAAGCGCGGCATTCAGACACCGGTGATCCGGGCCATGGTGGTGGGAATTCCGAATGTCGGCAAATCAACATTTATCAATTCCTATGTCGGCAAATCCATGGCAAAGACCGGCAACAAGCCCGGTGTTACCCGCGGAAATCAGTGGATCAAGGTGAATCCGAAGCTGCAGCTTCTGGACACACCGGGCATCACCTGGCCGAAGTTTGAACGGGAAATCGTGGGCATGAATCTCGCCATCATTGGCTCTATCAATGACCAGATTCTGAATATTGATGAGCTGGTGTTCTATCTCATTAAGTTCCTGGTTCGCTATTATCCGGATGCCTTGATCGAGCGCTACGGGGAGAGTCTGCGCAGTCTGGAGGAGGCGCTGCCGGTCTTTGATGAGATTGCCAGACGCCGCGGCTGCATGAAGAAGGGCGGAGATCCCGATTACACCAAGGCGGCCAAGATCGTGCTGGATGATTTCCGGGCCGGACGTCTGGGAAAGATCACACTGGAAAGCCCCATGAAGGACAGGACGGAAGACAAAGCAGAGGAGAGCGGCAATGCTGAGAACGCTGAAGGGTGAGAAGCTTGTGCAGGAGCGGGAGCGTCTTGCGCTGATGCGGGAATACGAAAATGCACATCCGGAATGCTGCCTGATCGGCGGCATTGATGAGGCGGGCCGCGGTCCTCTGGCGGGGCCGGTTGTGGCGGCCTGCTGCGTTCTGCCGCGGGATGCGGAGATTCTGTATCTCAATGATTCGAAGAAGCTCAGCGAGAAGCGGCGGGAAGCCCTGCTGCCGGAAATCGAAGAGAAGGCCCTGGCCTTTGGCTACGGTATCGTTTCAGAGCAGCGCATTGATGAGATCAATATTCTGAATGCCACCTATGAAGCCATGCGGATTGCCATTGCACAGGTAGAGGAGAAGCTCGGCAGAGCACCGGAGCTGCTGCTCAATGATGCGGTGACCATTCCCGGCGTCAACATTCCGCAGATTCCGATCATCAAGGGTGATGCCAAGTCCGTGTCCATCGCGGCAGCCAGCATTATCGCAAAGGTGACGAGGGATCATCTGATGCTGGACTACGATCAGAAGTACCCGGAATACGGCTTTGCAAAGCACAAGGGCTACGGCACGAAGCAGCATATCGAAGCCCTGCGGCAGTATGCCCCCTGTGAGATCCATCGGCGCACATTTATCAAAAATTTTGTGTAAATGTCGGAGGTTCCCATGCCGGAAAAAGCACAGAATTTCAGCAAGGGGCGGCTTCATGAGGAAAAGGCGCTGCAGTATCTCCTGGAGCACGGATATCAGCTTCTGGAAAGAAATTACCGCTTTCATCGCAATGAAATCGACCTGATCATGCTTGATCGCAATCGGAAGCCCTATACCTATGTTTTTGTGGAGGTAAAATCCCGAAGCTCCCGGCGCTACGGGGATGCCTATAATGCGGTAAATTATGCGAAACAGCGGAGCATTCGCACGGTGGCGCTTCATTATCTTGGAACCCATCAGCTGTCCCTGTACCATACGCCGTGCCGCTTTGATGTGGTATGCTTTGACGAAGAGAGAATTACACATTATGAGAATGCCTTTTAATATTCCTACTGGCTATGGCAGTTCTATACAAGCTGCATAGCCGTTCGGCGGAATTCAATATTGACAGGGCAGAATAAAAGTGGGATAATGCACATAACCTAATGAAAGGGGTACGCAACGAAGCCATGAATAATATGTACATGAGTCTCGAACTAGCTGTCATTATTATTCTGATTAACATTATTGTCATTGGCAGTAATGATTGTTTGCGTGGCGCTTTTCAGGGTAGATAATGACAGATGAGTCTGATAAACCTTGCAGCGTTGCGCTGCAGGGTTATTTTTTTACGCGGGAGCGTTAGTTCTGTAGTTGGAGGATTTGGATGAGATTGAATGGAGCCAGAATCCTGATTGAGGAGCTGATCAATCAGGGCGTCGATACCGTTTTCGGTTATCCCGGCGGCGCTGTATTAAACATCTACGATGAGCTGTACAAATGCAGTGACCGTATCAATCATGTGATCACTGCCCATGAGCAGGGCGCATGTCATGCAGCAGACGGATATGCCAGAGCCAGCGGCAAGACGGGTGTGGTGATTGCCACCAGCGGCCCGGGTGCCACAAATCTGGTGACGGGCATTGCCAATGCCAATCTGGATTCGGTGCCCCTTGTGGCAATCACCGGCAATGTATCTGTGGACGCCCTGGGACGCGACAGCTTCCAGGAGGTGGATATTGTGGGCATCACCCAGCCGGTGGTGAAGCACAATTTCATGGTCCGGGATGTAACGGAGCTGGAGCAGACCATAAAGGAAGCCTTCCTGATCGCCAATACCGGAAGAAAGGGACCGGTTCTTATCGATATTCCGAAGAATGTACAGATTGGTTCCTGCGAGTACGGAATTGCCGTGGTACCGCGGATGCCGGATAAGCCGAAGCTTTCTTATAAGAGGGAAATGGTGCTGGATGCGATTCGCAAGGCAGAGCGGCCGTTTATCTACTGCGGCGGCGGTGTACAGGCGGCAGAGGCCGGCAAGGAGCTTCTGGAGCTTTCCAAGCGGCTTGACGCCCCGGTGGGACTCAGCATGATGGGGCGGACGGTGCTGCCCGATTCCTATGATTACAATCTGGGTATGTGCGGCATGCACGGCATCTATGCTTCCTCCAAGGCCCAGTCCGAGTGTGATCTGATGATTGCCGTAGGCGTTCGCTTCTCCGACAGAGCCACAGGCGATATCAATGAATACACCAGCAAGTGCACGGTGATTCATATTGATATTGATAAGGCGGAGCTCGGAAAGAACGTACAGCCGGATCTTTCTGTACAGGGGGATGTGAAGGAAATTCTGACGGATCTCCTGAAGGATATTGAGGAGCAGCGGCATCCGGAATGGCGGAAGCTGATTGAGGAATACAAGAAGGAGGGCCCGCCGGCGCGTCCCGGTGAGTTCTGTCCGAAGAATATCATTGAAGCGGTGCGGGCACATATGGAGGACAGCACAGTGGTTGCCACAGATGTTGGACAACATCAGATGTGGACGGTGCAGTACTACCGCTTTGAAAAGCCCAGAACACTGCTGACCTCCGGCGGACTCGGTACCATGGGCTACGGCCTGGGCGCTGCCATCGGCGGCTGCATCGGCGCCGGACGGAAGCGTACAGTGCTCTTCACATCAGAGGGTTCCTTCGGCATGAACCTGAATGAGCTCTGCACTGTGGTGAGTCAGGAGCTGCCGGTGACCGTTGTGATTCTGGACAACAATGTACTGGGCATGGTTCGTCAGTGGCAGGGCATCTTCTACGGCGAACGTTATTCCCAGACAACACTGAATCGGAAGACGAACTTCGCGGCACTGGCGGATGCCTTCGGCGCCAAGGGCTTCTCCGTATCCACTCTGGATGAACTGGAGGAGGTACTGAAGGCGACGGATACCGGGGACACAGGTTCCTATGTCATTGATTGTCATATTGATATGGATGAAAAGGTACTTCCGATGATCCCGCCCGGAAAGTCCATTAAGGATATCATCTTGAAGGGCTGAGGTCAGTTAGGAGAAACATGAACAAATTCACAATTAATCTGTGGGTAAACAATCGCTTCGGTGTGCTGAACCGTATTACCGGTCTCTACGCCAAGCGCTGCTATAATATCGAGTCCATTCATGCCGGTCCCACCGAGGTACCCGGTGTGACCAAAATTGAAATCGTCTCCACCGGAGACGAATACCTGCGAACACAGGTGGTGTCTCAGCTGGAAAAGCTCTATGATGTAAGAAAGGTAGAGCTGACCAACGAGACAGATTAAATCGGTTTAGAGCCGCACAGCGGCTTTAAATATAACATCACATATTCAGTAGCCAGGTTAACTGCTGAATGAGACCAAAGACAAAAAGGAGAAAAAACGATGGCTATTATGTATTATGAGAAGGATTGTGACCTGAATCTTCTGAATGGCAAGAAGGTTGCCGTAATCGGCTACGGTTCACAGGGACATGCCCATGCCATGAATCTTCGTGACAGCGGCGTAGACGTTGTGATCGGCCTCTATGAGGGTTCAAAGAGTGCTGTTAAGGCAAAGGCTGACGGCTTCACCGTTCTGACAACAGCCGAGGCTGTACAGCAGAGTGATCTGATCATGATCCTTGTTAACGATGAGAAGCAGGCTGCTCTTTACAAGAAGGATATCGCTCCGTACCTGAAGGCCGGCCAGACTCTGGCTTTCGCACACGGCTTCAACATTCACTTCAACTGCATCGTTCCGCCTGCAGATGTTAATGTTATCATGATCGCACCGAAGGGCCCGGGACACACTGTTCGTTCTCAGTATGTTGACGGTAAGGGCGTTCCTTGTCTGGTTGCTGCTGAGCAGGATCCGGCCGGCAATTCCATGGATGTTGCAAAGGCTTACGCTGCAGCTATCGGCGGTGCAAGAGGCGGTCTTCTGGAGACAACCTTCAAGGAGGAGACTGAGACAGATCTCTTCGGCGAGCAGGCAGTTCTCTGCGGCGGCGTTTGCGCTCTGATGGAGGCAGGCTTCAATACTCTGGTAGAGGCAGGCTACAAGCCGGAGAATGCTTACTTCGAGTGTATCCATGAGATGAAGCTCATCGTTGACCTGATCTTCAATGCAGGCTTCGAGGGCATGAGATATTCTATCTCCGATACTGCTGAGTACGGCGATTACACTGCCGGCCCGAAGGTTATCGGCGATGAGGCTAAGAAGGCTATGAAGAAGATCCTGTCCGATATCCAGGATGGTACCTTCGCTAAGGATTGGATCCTTGAGAACCAGGCCGGCAGAACACGTTTCTATGCTATGAGAAATGCACATGCCAACACTCTGGCTTCCGAGACAGGCCGCGATCTTCGCGCAAAGATGGGCTGGAAGCAGGTTCAGGATCTGGACAACGCAAGATAAGAGCAGGAGATAAAACATCATGGAATTGACACTAGATCGTGTGTACCAGGCAGCCCATGTGCTGAAGCCGGTGATCAACCGGACAGAGCTTGTGCATGCCACAAGAATTGATGCAGGCTGTGATCTGTATCTGAAGGCTGAGAATCTGCAGAATACAGGTTCCTTTAAAATCAGAGGCGCCTACTTTAAGATTTCGACGCTGACAGAGGAAGAGAAGGCAAAGGGCGTGGTGGCCTGCTCGGCAGGAAACCATGCGCAGGGTGTAGCTCTTGCAGCGGCAAAGGCCGGTGCCAAGTCCACCATTTTCCTTCCGGCCATTGCACCGATTTCCAAGGTGGAGGCAACAAGAGGCTATGGTGCGGAGGTACGCATGATCGACGGTGTCTATGATGATGCCTATGCCGCGTCCGTTGCCTACCAGAAGGAAAGCGGCGCCGTCTTCATTCATCCTTTCAATGATATTGATGTCATTGCCGGACAGGGAACCATCGGCATGGAAATCTGTGACCAGCTGGATGATGCGGATGCTGTTGTAGTACCCATCGGCGGCGGCGGACTGATTTCGGGTGTGTCCTTCGTGGTGAAGAAGCTGAATCCGAAGTGCAAGGTTTACGGTGTGCAGGCCGCAGGTGCTCCTTCCATGGAGCAGGCCTTCCATAACCATAAGCTGGAGGCACTGGACTCAGTGCATACCTTTGCCGACGGCATTGCGGTAAAGGCACCCGGTGATGTTACCTACGATATGGTCTGCAAGTACGTGGACGATATTGTGACCGTAACCGAGGATGAGACGGCGGCAGCGATTCTTTCTCTTATGGAGAAGCAGAAGGTGGTTTCCGAGGGCGCCGGTGCGGTATCCGTGGCGGCAGTTATGTTCCATAAGCTCCCGATAGAGGGCAAGAAGGTGGTCTGCGTGGTTTCCGGCGGAAACATCGATGTGAACATTCTGTCCCGTGTCATCAACCGCGGTCTTATTAAGACCGGCCGCAAGGCTTCTCTGACACTGGCACTTCTGGACAAGCCGGGACAGCTGACGGAGGTTTCCTCCATCATTTCCGAGCTTGGCGCCAATGTCACCAAGGTGGATCACAATACCACCTCCGAGGACATGGATGTCAATGACTGCTATTTGACAGTGCAGATGGAGACCAGGGATTTTGCTCATGTTCAGCGCATTCGCGATGAATTTGTGGCCCGCGGCTTCAAGATTATCGAATAAGACGGCAGCTTCATACTGCCGGAGAGACCGGAAGGCCCGCCCTGATGGGCGGGCCTTTGTAATCAAAGGGAAGTTTTTGTTTACACTTAAGAAATGAGGATTTGCTTATGACAGGTGCGGATGCGCTGGTTAAATGTCTTGAAAAGGAGCAGACGGAGTATGTGTTCGGCTACCCCGGTGTAGCGATCTGTCCTTTTTTTGACAGTATCTTAAATACAAATATCAAGACCATTCTGGTACGCGAGGAACAGAATGCAGCCCATGCGGCAAACGGCTATGCCCGTGTCAGCGGAAAGGTAGGTGTCTGCGCCGTCACCAGCGGACCGGGAGCCACCAACATTATCACAGGCATCGCTACCGCCTTTGCCGACAGTATCCCTATGGTGGTGATTACGGGGCAGGTCAACAGTCATCTGGTGGGCTCGGACGTGTTCCAGGAGGCGGATATCTGCGGCGCATGCGAAAGCTTCGTGAAATTCAGCTACGGCGTTCGCGATGTGAAGGATATTCCCCGCATTATCAAGGAGGCCTTCTACATCGCCAATTCCGGCAGAAAGGGCCCGGTACTCATCGACATCCCCATTGACATTCAGACGGCTGAGCTTACAGACTTCCGTTATCCGGAGGAGGCGAAGCTTCGTACCTATAAGCCGACGGTACAGGGCAATGAGGTACAGATCAAGAAAATGTTTAAGCGCCTGGAGGAGGCGAAGCGCCCGATCATGTGTATTGGCGGCGGTGTGCATCTCGCGCATGCCGAGCAGAAGGTGAAGCTGTTCGCGGATCGAAATCAGATTCCGGTGGTCTGCACCATGATGGGCATCGGTGTCATGGAGACCAACAATCCCATGTTCTTCGGCATGGTGGGGAACAACGGAAAGCCCTACGGCAATCGCGCCATGAATGAAGCGGATATGATCATCATGGTGGGCGCCCGGGTGGCAGATCGTTCCATCAGTCAGCCGGATCTCATCACCGAGAATAAAACGCTTGTCCATATCGATGTTGACCCTGCGGAAATCGGTAAAAATGCCGGGCCGGAAATTCCGCTTGTCGGCGATATCGCCAGTGTCTTTGACCGCTTCAACCAGCTGGATCTGAAGGCGGATTATTATGAGTGGATCCGTACACTGAATTCCTACAAGAAGGAATCGGAGGACAAGCGTCTGAAGGCCTTGCTGGAACGGATACAGAAGGCAAAGAGCGTGACACCGGAGGAATTCGTTTACCGGCTTTCTCTCAAGATGGCACGCGACGGCGTCTATGTGGCCGATGTGGGTCAGAATCAGCTCTGGTCCTGCGGCAATTACCAGATGCGTAATGGTATGTTCCTGACCTCCGGCGGCATGGGCACCATGGGTTATTCCGTACCGGCTGCCATGGGAGCGAAGCTGGCGGATCCGAAGCGGCAGGTGATTGCGGTTTCCGGCGACGGCGCCTTCCAGATGAGCATGATGGAACTCGGAACCATGCGGCAGTACGGCATTCCGGTGAAGATTGTGGTGGTGAAGAACAATGTTCTGGGTCTGGTGCGGCAGTATCAGCATTATACCTATCAGGACCGCTTCTCTGTGACGGATCTCACCGGCAGTCCGGAGCTGGATATGCTGGCGGCGGCCTATAAGATGCGGTATCTCCGCCTCGGTGACAATGCGTCCATGGAAGAGGTGCTGGATGATTTCCTGGCGGCAGACGAATCGGTGCTGCTGGAGGTTGATGTAGATCCGAATGAGGTGGTGTAATGAAGAGAATATATTCGGTACTGGTGGAAAACAGGGTCGGCGTACTCTGCAAAGTGGCCGGTCTGTTCTGGCGGCGCTGCTTCAACATTGACTCCCTGGCAGTAGGTGAAACCGAGGATCATGCCGTATCCAATATGGTGATTGTGTCCAGCGGTGATGAACGCACACTGGAGCAGATTGAAAAGCAGCTGAACAAGAAGCTGGACATCATCAAGGTACGAACCTTCTCTGAGCAGGAGGCCATCTGCCGGGAGCTGGTGATGGTGAAGATTCGATACAACCGTGAAATCCGCAAGGACATCATGGAGAACTGCCAGATTATGGGAGCCCGTATAGTCGATCTCGGGAAAAATATGATGACCATACAGATGTGCGATATGCCGGAGCGGGTGCAGATGTTCCTTGACACGCTGAAGGGCGTCAGCATCGTGGAAATTTCCAGAACCGGTACGCTGGCGATCCAGAAAATCTCCGCTGCCGAGCAGAACTGAAAAAGCATTGCCAGCATTGCTGTAACCAATTCTTTCGTATGGCATGCATCGGCCGAAATGCACGACTGTGAATTTGTTTAGTAACTTGAATTTATTTTATCATTGTAGTACAATACAGAAAGTTCAAGAAATCAACATCATCTAGGAGGTTCATCATGAAAGTCGTTTCTACAAGCAATGCACCCGCAGCCATCGGTCCTTATTCACAGGCTTTTGTTACCGGCAATCTTCTGATCTGCTCCGGTCAGATTCCGGTAGATCCGGCAACTGGTGCTGTCGGCGAAGGCATCGAGGCACAGGCAACCCAGAGCTGCAAGAATGTACAGGCCATCGTTGAGGCAGCCGGCTCTGATATGTCCAAGGTTGTAAAGACCACCTGCTTCCTGGCAGACATCGCAGATTTCGCTGCATTCAATGGCGTTTATGAAAAGTTCTTTACTTCTAAGCCGGCACGTTCCTGCGTAGCTGTTAAGGATCTTCCGAAGGGCGTTCTTTGTGAGATCGAGGCAATTGCCGAGGTATAATGGATTGCGTTGACGAATCCAAAGTAAACAGATAGAATCTGGAAGAGAGGTACGTGAACCGTACCTCTCTTTTGTCGTTTAGTGCGCTGGCAATGCAGTGCTAAACAGCTACTCTAAACTAACGAAACGAGGCGGCTATGTCTATGAATCAGAATTTACCGAGAATCATGCTGGCGGCAATGCACAGCGGAGCAGGAAAGACGACCATAACCTGCGGCCTTCTGGCAGCTTTCCGGAAACGCGGTATCAGGCTTAGGTCCTTTAAGTGTGGCCCCGACTATATTGACCCGATGTTCCACCGTGAGGTGCTCGGCATCCCGAGCGGCAATCTGGACAGCTTCTTCACACCGCCGGAGCGTCTTCGGCAGATTCTCGCAAGGGAAGAGGCGGACCTAACGGTGCTGGAGGGCGTTATGGGCTACTATGACGGTCTGGGCGGCATCAGCAGTGAGGCAAGCTCCTATGAGATCGCCTGCATGACGAAAACACCGGTTATTCTGATTGCCGATGCGCGGGGCGTCAGTGTATCTCTTTGCGCGGAAATTCAGGGCATGCAGCGCTTCGGAGACGGGGAGGGCAGCCGAATTGCCGGTGTGATCCTGAACCGCGTTTCTCCGATGTTTTACGGACGTCTGAAGGCTTTGGTGGAAGAAAAATGCGGGCTTCCGGTACTGGGCTATCTGCCCGAGGATTCTTCGCTCGTGCTGCCTTCGCGGCATCTCGGCCTTGTGAAGCCGGAGGAGCTGCCGGATTTTGCGGCATGGACTGCTCGTCTGGCGGCTGCCGTGGAGAAGTATATTGATCTGAAGCAGATTTTGACGATTGCTGCAGAAGCGGAACGGTTGTTTACGGCTGAGAAATCGAATGTTCTCCCCAAAAAGTCGACAGAAACAGGTGATCAGCAGAATAAAGCATTACCTTTTGATCATTCAGCCTACAATCACCATGAAGGAAGTTCTCCTATGAATAAGACGATGAAGCCGATACGGATTCTTGTGGCAGAGGATGCCGCCTTCCAGTTTGAATATGCTGAAAATCGTTCCCTGCTGGAGCGTCTGGGAGCGGTGCTTGTGCCGTTCAGTCCGCTGAAGGATACGGCGCTCCCTAAGGATGCCGACGGACTGATTCTCAGCGGCGGATATCCGGAAAATTTCGCAGCGGAGCTTTCGGAAAATGCAGGCATGCGGCAGTCAATTGCAGATGCCGTCCGAAAAGGGCTTCCTACCATTGCAGAGTGCGGCGGCTTCCTCTATCTCTCAACGGCTTTGGATGGGCAGGAGATGTGCGGTATATTCCCGGGGCATGCGGAGAAGCAGCAGAGACTCACGCGATTCGGCTATATCGAGGCACGTTTTCCGTTCGGCGGTCTGTTTGGTCCGGCCGGCACCACGCTCCGCGGCCACGAATTCCATTACTATGACACCGAAGCGAACGGCACAGACGCAGAAATCACAAAGCCAAAATCCGACCGGCATTATCGTGCTGGCTTTTATTCCGAGACCATTTATGCAGGTTTTCCGCATTTTTATCTGGAGTCCAATCCGACGGCGGCAGAGGCCTTCACAGCGGCCTGCCGGCGGTATCAGACGCAGTGTGAGGCGCAGATTCACTGGGATCAGATTGCGAAGCCCATTGATTCGCTCGGAAAGCTGGAGACAATGGTCAGCCGTCTTTGTGCCCTGCAGGGTAATGTCGGCGCGCCCGACATCACGAAACGCGCCTTGCTGATCTTCGCCGCGGATCACGGCGTTGTTGCCGAGGGTGTGAGCCAGACCGATGCCTCCGTTACCCGCATTGTTGCCGAAAACCTGGCAGGGGGCACAGGTGTTACCAGCCGTCTGGCAAAGCGCGCCGGGGCAGATGTGTATGTGCTAAATGCCGGGATGCTTGAGCATGACGAAAAAGCATTAGATACAAAGACTGAGTCAGCAGATTCTCATGCGGATTCCTTGCGGCGGCGGACAGATGATACCAAGGCAAGGAATGGGGGAGCAACGGTGCATTGGAGCGAACTGCACTCCGGTGAAATTTTCAATGCCTGCATCCGCAACGGCAGTCGAAATCTGGCAAGAGAGGCCGCCATGACTTTGGAAGAGACCGCAGCGGCGATTCAGCTTGGCCGGCAGGCGGTGCGGCAGCTGACGGGCCGCGGCTACCGTATCTTCGGCACTGGAGAAATGGGTATCGGAAATACAACTGCCGCGACCGCGGTTTTCCTGGGACTTTTTCTGCAGAATGTCATTCCCTCAGAATGGATTCACCGACTTGATGATCAAAATTCTGAGTCGAAGCATTCATATGGCGGCGCAGCTGAAGCAAGCGCAGAAGGCGAGGCGACAAACCGCTGTACGGCAGCGCCTGTTACTTTTGACGAGCAGCTGCATTGTCTCCTGCAGCATTATGTCGGCCGCGGTGCCGGGCTGTCCGATGCCGGTCTCGAAAAGAAGCGGGCAGCCATTGAAAAGGGACTTCTCCGTGTATCTGCCCGCGGCCTGCAGACGCCGTCGGAAATTCTTGCCGAGCTCGGCGGCTATGAGATTGCCGCGCTGACCGGTGCCTTTCTCGCGGCCGGAGAGCAGCAGATTCCGATCCTCATAGACGGTGCAATCTCTGCCTGTGCGGCCCTCGTTGCCTGCTGTATCGACCGACGAACACGCACAGTGCTGTTCCCGTCGCATCTGCCTAAGGAGACTGTCGGAAGTGCCATTCTGCGCATACTGGAGCTTTCGCCGATTCTGGACGGAAATTTCGCTCTCGGAGAGGGGAGCGGCACCATGCTTTTGCTGCCGCTTCTCGACATGGCCGAAGACATTTACCGGGAAATGGGAAGTTTTGCAGATATCCATGTGTCGCAGTATGAGCGCTTTGATTGATTCGGACTGTTGAATTTACCGCTGACTATGTTTTTTGATACAGATATGCTATAATACAGATCGAATGCGATGATCCCGGCGGACGTGTGAACATGGCGTCCCCGGGATTTTTTAGGAGGTAATATGGAAGCGAAAGACGCAAAAAAGAAAATTATTCTGACAGGAGACAGACCCACCGGCAAGCTGCATCTGGGACATTATGTAGGATCCCTGAAGCGGCGTGTGGAGCTGCAGAACTCCGGTAAGTTTGATGAAATCAATATACTCGTTGCAGACGATCAGGCGCTGACCGACAACTGGGCCAACCCGAAGAAAATTCGTGACAACATCATTGAGGTTACCCTCGATTATCTGTCCGTCGGCATCGATCCGAACAAATCCAATATCTGTATCCAGAGCGGCATTCCCGCACTTCATGCCCTGACCTTCTATTATATGAATCTGGTAACGACGCAGCGACTTTCCCGAAATCCTACGGTGAAGAGCGAGATGAAGCTCCGGGGCTTTAACGGCAGCGACACGGAAAATGACAATGAAGCCGGACTGCCTGCAGGATTTTTTACCTACCCGGTTTCTCAGGCCGCCGACATTACCGCCTTCAAGGCCACAACAGTGCCGGCAGGTGAGGATCAGATGCCCATGGTGGAGCAGACCAGAGAAATTGCACATCGCTTTAACCAGACGTACAAGTGCGATGTACTGGTGGAGCCGGATATCCTCATTCCGGATAATGCTTCCCAGCGCCGTTTGCCGGGCACAGACGGTAAGGCAAAGATGTCCAAGTCCCTGGGCAACTGTATTTACCTCTCCGACGATTCAAAAACTCTGAAGACGAAAATCATGAGTATGTACACGGATCCTACCCACATCAACATTGCCGATCCGGGACATGTTGAGGGAAATATGGTATTCACCTATCTGGATGCCTTTGCCCGTGAGGATCAGTTTGCGGAATATATGCCGCAGTACCGGAATCTCGATGAGATGAAGGAGCATTATATGCGCGGCGGTCTTGGCGATGTGCCGTGCAAGAAGTTCCTGCTGAAGGTTATGGAGGAGCTGCTGACACCGATTCGTGAGGAACGGGCACGCTGGGCCGCCGACATTTCCCAGGTATACGATATCCTGAAGGCCGGCACAGATCATGCGGTGCAGGAGACCAATGCCACCTTGTCTGAGGTGCGTGAAGCAATGCGGATCAATTATTTCGATGACCGCTCCATCATTACGGATTGGGATGCATGGGTACATGGAAGTCACGAGGCCTGAGAGGCTCGGAGCTTGAGGGACTCATCAACCAGACCATTGAAACTTACCGGGAGAAGAAGCTGGCACTGATTCAGAAAATCCCCACCCCCATCACACCCATTGATATGAACAAGGATCACAGTCAGATCACTCTGGCGTACTTTGAGAAGAAGTCCACGGTGGACTATATCGGTGTGGTGCAGGGGATTCCGGTATGCTTCGATGCCAAGGAGTCCCGTCAGGACATCTGGCCGCTGAAGAACCTGCATCCGCATCAGGTGCGCTTTATGCAGGATTTCGAGGCCCAGGGAGGCATCAGCTTTATTGTCCTGTCCTTTACATCCCGGAATGAGACCTACTATGTTCCTTTCCGGGATATTCTCTTTTTCTGGAAGAGAATGGAGGACGGGGGAAAGAAGAGCTTTAATTACACGGAGCTCGATCACAGCTATCAGATCCGCAGCCATAGGGAAATGCTGATTCATTTCCTGGAGCCGCTGCAGATGGATCTTTCCCGGCGGGATGCCGAAGGAGAAAAAACATGAACATTATTGTTGTAGGATGCGGCAAGGTGGGGCTGACCCTGGCGGATCAGCTCAATCATGAGGGACACAACATTACCATCATCGACAGCAATGAAAAGGTGCTGCGCCATGCGGTGGAGACACTGGATGTTATGGGTATTCAGGGAAACGGCGCTATGCTGAAGACCCAGAGTGAGGCCGGCATAAAGGATGCAGACGTACTGATCGCCACCACGGATTCCGATGAAATCAATATGCTCTGCTGTCTGATCGCCAAGAAGGAAGGAAACTGCGCTACTATTGCCCGTATCCGGGATCCGCAGTATACGGATGAGGTGGTTTATCTCAGAGACGAGCTGAATCTGGCGCTGGTTATCAACCCGGAAATGGCAGCAGCCAAGGAGGTGGAGCGTCTTCTGCGTTTCCCCTCAGCCATGAAGATCGACAGTTTTTCCCGCGGGCGGCTGGATCTGATCCGTACCAAAATCCCGGAGAAGAGCCGTCTCTGCGGACTGAAGCTCTATGAGCTGCCGAAGATCTGCCATGTGGATGTACTGATCTGTACCATACAGAGGGCAGGAGAGGTGATGATTCCTTCCGGTAATGATGAGGTCCGGGCGGGAGATGAGATCAGCTTTATTGCGAAGCCTACGCAGGTAACGCAGTTCTTTTCCAATGTAGGCATCGAATATACGCCCATTAAGAGCTGCATGATCGTTGGCGGCGGCAAGGTGAGCTACTACATTGCGAAGTATATTCAGGAAACGAAGCTGAATATCAAGCTGAAAATCATTGAGCTGAACAGGGAGCGCTGTGAGTATCTCGCATCAGAATTCCCGAATGTGACCATCATCAACGGCGACGGCGCCGACCAGCAGCTGTTAAAGCAGGAGGGCATTGAAAACATTGACGCCTTCTGTTCCCTGACCGGCTTTGATGAGGAAAACATCATGCTTTCTCTTTATGCCGGGAAGCTTTCAAAGGCACGTCTTGTGACGAAAATCAATCGTATTGCCTTTGAGGATGTGACCAACGATATGAATCTGGGATCCGTCATTTATCCGAAGCAGATTGTGGCAGACCTCATCGTGCAGTATGTGCGGGCCCTGAAGAATTCCGAGGGCTCCAATGTGGAGACTCTGTACAAAATCGCAGACGGCCGCGCAGAGGCGCTGGAATTCAAGGTGGGCAGTGATCCGGAGCTTATCAACAAAACCTTTGCGGAAATGAAGCTGAAGAAGCATGTGCTGGTGGGTGCCATTATTCGTGATCACCACATCATTACACCGCGAGGCAGTGATTACCTGCTTCCCGGAGATAGGGTGATTATCGTGACCACGAACGCAGGTTTTAATGATCTGAATGATATTCTGGCCTGAGGAGTAAGTCTATGAATTTCAGTATGATTGTATATGTCCTGGCCTGGGTACTGCAGATTGAAGGCGTTTCCATGGTACTGCCGCTGATCTGTGCCCTGATTTACCGGGAGCCGACGGCTCTGACGCTGTTTCTGGTGGGAGGCTGCTCCTGGATGGTCGGCAAGCTTCTGAGTCTCCGCAAGCCGAAGAAGATTGCCTTTTATGCCCGGGAGGGCTTTGTGGCCGTGGCCGGCTGCTGGCTGGTGCTTTCGGTGGTAGGTGCTTTGCCGTTTTATCTGTCCGGCCGGATTCCCAGCTTTGTGGATGCGCTCTTTGAGATTGTATCCGGCTTTACCACAACGGGCTCATCCATTCTTTCTGATGTGGAGGCTCTGGGAAAGGGCCTGATTTTCTGGCGCAGCTTTTCGCACTGGATGGGCGGCATGGGCGTTCTGGTTCTGGTGCTGACAGTGCTACCGCTGGGCGGCGGCTATAACATGATGATCATGAAGGCAGAATCACCGGGACCGGCTGTGAGCAAAATGGTTCCGCGCGTGGCGGATACTGCAAAGGCGCTGTATAAAATCTACTTTGTTATGACGGTTGTGGCCATCCTTGCCTTTTTGCTGTCCGGGATGCCCCTGTTTGACGCGCTTTGCATCGGCTTCGGCACCGCAGGTACCGGCGGCTTTGCGATTCGAAATTCCGGCATGGCGGATTACAGCATGCTCAGTCAGTTCCTGATCACTGTATTCATGATTCTTTTCGGCGTGAATTTCAATGTGTTTTACCTTCTGCAGCAGAGGAAGCTACGGGAAGCATGGCAGTGTGAGGAAATGCGGGCTTACTTCCTGATCATCGCGGCATCCACCATTTTCCTGGCCTTCAGCAATCTGTCTATCTGCGGCGGTCATTTCCTGTATTCCCTGCATCATTCCTTTTTTACGGTGGGCTCCATTATCACAACCACCGGCTTCGGCACGTTGGACTTTACACTCTGGTCCCAGCCGGCCCAGATGGTGCTGCTGTTCCTGATGTTCAGCGGTGCCTGCGCGGGTTCCACCGGCGGCGGCATCAAGGTTTCCCGGCTCCTGATTATGATTAAGGAGGTAGGAAAGGAGCTGCATGTCCTGATTCATCCGGAGGCTGTGAAGCACATTCGCTTGGAAGGAAAGAGTCTGGAGCACAGTGTGGTGCGTTCTGTGAACTGCTACCTCATCATGTACTGTCTGATTTATCTGATTTCGGTATTTATCATTTCCTTTGACGGATTTGATTTTATCACCAATTTTTCGGCCGTAGCGGCCACCTTTAACAATATAGGTCCCGGCCTGGGACAGGTTGGTCCCTGCAGCAACTTTGACGCTTATTCTGTGCTGTCAAAGCTGGTGCTGATCTTTGACATGCTGGCAGGCAGATTGGAGATTCTGCCGATGCTGATTTTGTTCTCCCCGAAGATGTGGAGAAAAACCGTGTAATAGTCATAAGTTGATTCAAGAAAGTTAGGAGAGATGATTTATGGAGAAAAATGACGTATTGATCATTCATGGTACCAATTACAAGGAGATGGTGAAGCAGGTTCTGGAAAAGGCAGACATTGCCGCAGAGATCCCGAACAAGGATGCAGAGATTGCCCTGAAGCCGAATCTCGTAACCAACTGCACACCCTCCGACGGCGGCACAACCCATCCGGAGCTTTTGTCCGGCAGTATCGAGTATCTTCGGGAGCATGGCTTTCACAACATAGTGATCATGGAAGGCTCCTGGGTAGGCTGCGGTACGCAGAGCGCCTTCAAAATGGCCGGTTATGACAAGGTTTGCCGTCAGTATGATGTGCCTTTTGTGGACCTTCAGAAGGACAGCTCCACGGAATATGACTGCAAAGGCATGAAGATTCGTATCTGTGACCGGGCAATGAAGGCGGATTATATGATCAATATGCCGGTGCTGAAGGGACATTGTCAGACCGTTGTGACCTGTGCACTCAAGAACAATAAAGGCATCATTCCCAACAGCGAGAAGCGGCGTTTCCATACGCTGGGACTTCATAAGCCCATTGCACATCTGAACGTTATGGCACCGAACAGCTTCATTCTTGTCGACAATATCTGCGGAGACCTGGACTTTGAGGAAGGCGGCAATCCGGTGCAGATGGACCGTATTCTGGGCTTTAAGGACCCTGTGCTCTGTGATGCCTTTGTCTGTGATTGTATGGGCTATGACATCGATGAGGTGCCATACATCGGCATGGCGGAATCTCTGGGCATCGGATCGGCGGATACTTCAAAGGCCAATCTGATTTACCTGAATGAGGCACAGGACGGCAAGAGCAAAAAGTTCCCGTTAAGCTATAAGGTGAAGGGCCTGGCGAGATATACGGAGCCGAAGGATGCCTGCAGTGCATGCTACGGATCATTGATTCATGCTTTAAACCGTTTAAATGAAAACGGTGAATTACATAAAGGTCTGCCGAAGTTAGCCATCGGTCAGGGCTACAAAGGTGAATCCGGTGAAATCGGTGTCGGTCACTGTACAAACTGCTTCGCAAAATCCCTGAATGGCTGTCCGCCGAAGGCCGCAGATATTTTGGCGTTTTTGCAGGATAACTGGATTTGACGCACATTATGCGGTTAAATTGATATTTAACCGCATAATAAATAAGAAAGGGATAAGGGCTCTTCTGCCCTTGCCTGGTAGGATTCAATAAAAAAAGCACCCGAATTGGGTGCTTTTTTTATTGATATAAACTACGGGGGATTACTTCATCCCCATCCGGATCAGGCCGATGACCTTGCCGAGAATTGCACAATCGGGAACAATAATGGGATCCATATGATCATTTTCCGGCTGCAGGCGGATATGACCATCCTCTTTGTAGAAGCGCTTTACTGTGGCGCTGTCTTCAACAAGAGCCACGATGATTTCACCGTTTTCACAGGTATTGTCCTGCTCTACGATCACACGGTCTCCGTTCAGGATACCGCAGTTCACCATGGAATCGCCCTTTACAGTCAGCATGAACACCTTTTTGTTGGGCAGCATATCCACGGGAATCGGGAAGTAATCCGTTACGTTTTCCTCTGCCAATAAAGGAATGCCGGCGGCTACAGTGCCGATCAGCGGAACCTGAGCGACTTCACGCTCAGTATGTGCCTGAAATTCCTTGGTCAGAATCTGCAGAGCACGAGGATGGGAAGGATCCTTCTTGATCAATCCCATGGTTTCAAGGTCATTGATGTAACCGAATACGCTGGAGGTGGACTTCAGTCCCACTGCCTGGCAGATATCCCGTACAGAGGGCGGATAATTGCGCTCCAGCACGCACTGGCGGATATATTCAAAAACAGCTTTCTGCTTCGGTGTCATATTATTCGGATCCGGATTTTTCTTACGTCTTCCCATAACTACTATCTCCTGTTTTTCAGTACTATTGTCTTCCACATTCCCAAAACGATTGTTTTATCGATACTGAGAATATACCATAGTACAGATAGAAATGCAAGCATTTCCGAACGCTTGTGCGAACGGAATTATCATATTTTGCCTTTATTTTTCAGCGCCATTCAAAGCTTATTTGTAAGCTGCTGCAGCAAGCTGTCACAGCTCCTTCGGATCAAGAATCTTCTTGCCGTCGGACCAGATTTTCTCCAGATCATAGAAGAAGCGCTGCTCCTTATCAAAGATATGGATGATGATGTCATTGAAATCAAGCAGTATCCAGCCGGAATTGGCCTGTCCTTCAGCACGTCGCAGATCATAATGAAGTTCAGCCATACGATCCTGTACAGCATCAGAAAGTGCCTCCACCTGCCGTACATTGTCTGCTGTTGCAATCACAAAGTAATCTGCGATAACGGATACACCCGAAATATCCAGGATGCAGATGTCCTCCCCTTTTTTTTCGTCAAGCACAGCATAGGCCGCCTTTGCCATCTCACGGGATTGTGTATTTGTCATAGAATCTCGCTCCTTATAGAATAAATATTTACGAATATTTTAGCACATAAATGCTCGGATGACAAAGATCTTATGAACATTTTTTCGCGAGATCACGATAGTAGGCGTAGGTTTTTAGAGAAGAACCGCAGACATTATCACCGCTTTCCTCCAAGTAGCTCACAGTATCCTTGAGAATCTCATAAACCGCACGGTCGAGGTCCATAAAGGCCAGCTGGCGAATTTCCGGCAGTCTGGCGGCCTTAAAGCGCCGCGCTTCAATGTAATCTGCCGTAAAAACGATTTTTTCCAGCAGAGTCATATCCGGCCGCCCGAGAGTATGATAATAAACGGCAGAGAGAATCTCCGAATCGTTGATGTTGAACAGCCTTCTTGCATATGTAGCACCGTAGACGGAATGAATCACCTGGGGGCTCGCCAGCATTTCCTCGGTGAGCGTCACATGATCCTTTTTGCAGGCCTGAATCAGTTCATCCTTGCTGAAATGCTTGGCGCAGTCGTGAACCAGACCGGCCAGCTCCGCCTTTCGAAGATCCGCACCGTAGCGCATGGCCAGGCAGACAGAGGTAAAGCTGACACTGAGGGAGTGCTCATAGCGGTCCGGCTTCAGCAGCTTCTTCAACTGCTCTCGAATTTCGCAGATCTCCGTCAGATCCGGCTTATTTTGCTTCTTATCTTTTTTGCTGTTTTTATCACCTGCCATCGTTTTACTCCTGCCTAATTGTTTTCGTCTGATAGAGTTTATTGTTTAGTATATAATCACGTACTGCATCGGGTACAAGCCCATGCAGCTCCTTGCCCGCTGCAGCCCGCTGACGGATCTCTGTACTGGAAATATCCATTTCCGGGAATGGAAGCCTTTCTATGCGGGCATGATAGCGCTCCTGCAGGTATTCTATACGCTCCTGAAAGCCTTGACGGTCTGTTCGGCCGGTCTGCTCTCTTTCTGCTGCAGTCAGAACAGCAAGTTGAAAAATCACTTCGATTTCATGCCAGCTTTCCAGAGAATAGAGCTGATCAGCACCCAGAATGAAATGGAATTCCGTATTTGGACAGCGCTCTTTCAGAATCCGCAGGGTATCGGCCGTATAGGTGTTTCCCGTTCTTTCTCCTTCAATGTCGGAAACCCGAAATTGCTTTCGGTCAGCGACAGCCAGCTCCGTCATGCGCAGACGGTCTGAAAAGGGGCTGACGGCATGCTTATCCAGATAGGGAACAGCAGCCGGCAGGAACCAGATTTCGTCCAGCTGCAGACTTTTCAGAGCGCAGTCTGCCAGGGCCAGATGAGCATTGTGAATCGGATCAAAGGTGCCGCCCATGATGCCTACGCGGCGCAAAGATTTTTCCATCATAATGTGCTCCGGAAACCTCAAAAATCCCGAAGCAGTATCCTGCCTCGGGCACAAAAAAGGGAATCAGTCAGAATCTTTTGACCCTAACTTCATGTCATACTGTCTGTCCTTCGGATCCTTTGCCGGCTTGTACAGAACGATTTTTCTGCCGATTACCTGTACGAGCTCCGAAGCAGAGCGCTCGGCCAGTGTGTAGGCAATTTCCTTTACATCGTCATCGCAGTTCTTCAGAACATTGATCTTTACCAGTTCGTTCTTCTGTAAATTCTCTGCGGTTGCTTCAATAAACTCCGGTGTCAGGGAGTTTTTTCCGATGGAAAGCACCGGATCCATATTCATGGCAGCCCCCTTTAACAGGGAACGATGCTTGCTGTTTTTGATATAGCTCTTCATTCCTCTTCCTCCGTATTCTGGTCAAAACGGTCATCCACAAACTCGCTGAGATCACCACTGTCAAAGCTTTCTGTATCGAGATATTCGAACTCATGACCGTAAATTTTGATGGTATCGCCCTCTTCCAGGCCCATCTTTTTCAGCTGCTTGATCACGCCCTGGTCAATCATGAAGCGCTGGAAGAACTCAAAGCCCTGCTCGGCTTCCAGATTGGTATAGCCCAGCATTTTCTCAATCTTCGGACCTTCCACTGTGAAAATGCCTTCGGCCGGGTGTCCGTATTCGATGGGCAGTGCTTCGATGTTGCCCACAGTACGAAGGTCAAATTCACTCTGATAGGTGATGGGCGCGTTGCCGACCTTCTCTACATACTTCCAGGTCTCCTCCAGGAGGTCTCTGATGCCCGTATTGGTAGCTGCGGAAATGGGGATGACATGAATACCCTGAGGCTCATATTTCTCCTTCAGCAGCGTCACAGCGCTGTCTGTTCCCTGCTCATCAATGCAGAGGTCAGTCTTGTTGGCTGCAATGATCATGGGGCGCTTCAGAATCTCCGGATCGTACTGCGCAAGCTCCTCGTTGATGACCTCGATGTCCTGCAGAGGATCTCTCCCTTCGGTACCGGCGGCATCCACTACATGGATCAGAACCTTACAGCGCTCGATGTGGCGAAGAAACTGGTAGCCCAGCCCGACTCCCTGAGAAGCCCCCTCAATAAGGCCCGGAATATCCGCCATGACAAAGCTCCGGTCTCCCTTCAGATTCACGACACCGAGATGTGGATTGATGGTGGTGAAGTGATAGTTGGCAATCTGCGGACGTGCGTTGGAACACATAGTCAGGATGGTGGATTTACCGACATTCGGAAAACCGATCAGTCCTACATCCGCAATGACACGCAGCTCCAGGCGAACCACAAGCTCCCGGGATTCCTGACCCGGCTGTGCAAACTTCGGTGCCTGCATGGAAGGCGTAGCGAAGTGCATATTGCCGAGACCGCCCTTGCCGCCATGAAGCACCGTGATCTCCGTGTTGTCACCGGAAAGGTCTGCAATGATCTTGCCGGATTCATCGTCACGAATGATGGTGCCCTCGGGAACACGAATCACCAGGTCCTTGCCGTTCTTTCCGTGCATGCGCTTTCCGCCGCCCTCTTCACCGGGAGAAGCCACGTAACGGGTTTTGTGCCGGAAATCCTCCAGCGTATTGAGGCCCTTATCAATCTTGAAGATAATGTCTCCACCTCTGCCGCCGTCGCCGCCGTCCGGACCGCCGGCAGGCACATAGAGCTCTCTGCGGAAGGAAACGTGTCCGTTGCCGCCCTTGCCGCTCTTAATAAAAATCTTTGCTACATCTGCAAACATAGTGTTTCCTTTCCGTACAACTAAAAAGCCCCATACCGATAACCGGTATGGGGTCTGATGAGTTCAAATTACTCTGCAACTCTGGGAAGAACTGAAACCTGCTTCTTGTCTCTTCCAAGACGACCGAATTTTACAACGCCGTCAACCTTGGCAAAAAGAGTGTAATCATTGCCCAGACCTACATTAAGACCCGGATGAATACGTGTTCCGTTCTGCTTGTAAAGAATGTTGCCTGCCTTAACGAACTGACCGTCAGCTCTCTTGGCACCAAGTCTCTTGGACTCCGAATCTCTACCGTTCTTGGTAGAGCCCATACCCTTATGATGAGCCATTTTAAATTGCCTCCTATCGCTTAATAAAAACTATCAGCCGATTGAATCAATCTTCACTTCAGTAAAGAGCTGTCTGTGACCGTTCTTCTTGTGATAGCCTGATTTTCTCTTGTAACGATAAACGATGACCTTCTTGGCCTTGCCGTTCTTTGTTACGGTAGCGGAAACCTTTGCACCTTCAACAACCGGTGTTCCGATCTTCATTGTGCCGTCATTAAGAACAAGAACCTGATCAAAAGTAACCTGATCGCCTTCGTTCACATCAAGCTTCTCAACTCTGATGACATCACCTTCGCTAACCTTGTACTGCTTACCGCCAGTAAGAATAACTGCGTACATTACGAGGGTACCTCCTTGAAATTAAAACTCGCTAGCTTCGGCAGTCTCCGCAATGAAGACATTTCAAACCTCGCTAAGCGGCATACTCCAGTAGATTACAGGATTTATCTTCAGCTGTCAAGTCTTTTCCTTGCATTTGTGAAAAACAAATTGCCGATGATCAGGACATCACAGCCGGTTTTCTACATAGACCGCATTTTTCTGCGACTTCGCCCGGTACATGCGGAAATCCGCTTCCGCAATGGCTTCTGCCGGTGTCAGTTCGCCGTATACACCGCCGATGCTGACCGTCAGATGCTGCATATTGCAGTCA
>CAZJQX010000016.1:0-35005 GCA_964548305.1 uncultured Lachnospiraceae bacterium | reverse complement strand
ATGAGAAGACGCTTCGGATCTGTGGAAAGAGTGGTCTTGCCGGTGCCGGAAAGGCCGAAGAAAATAGCGGTATTCTCGCCGTTCATGTCTGTGTTTGCAGAGCAGTGCATGGAAGCCATGCCCTTCAGCGGAAGGTAGTAGTTCATCATGGAGAACATACCCTTCTTCATCTCTCCGCCGTACCAGGTGTTTACGATTACCTGCTCACGGCTTGTGATGTTGAACATAACAGCTGTCTCAGAATTGAGGCCCAGCTCCTTGTAGTTCTCAACCTTTGCCTTGGAAGCATTGTAAACAATGAAATCCGGCTCAAAGTTCTCAAGCTCCTCTGCTGTCGGCTTGATGAACATGTTGGTTACGAAGTGTGCCTGCCAAGCTACCTCAACGATGAAACGGATGGCCATTCTGGTATCCTTGTTGGCACCGCAGAATGCATCAACCACGAAGAGTCTCTTGTTGGAAAGCTCCTTCTTTGCGATATCCTTAACAGCAGCCCATGCTTCCTGTGTTGCCGGATGGTTATCGTTCGGATACTCCTCGGAAGTCCACCATACAGTGTCCTTGGAATTCTCGTCCATAACAATGAACTTATCCTTGGGAGAACGGCCTGTGTAAACACCGGTCATAACATCCACTGCGCCCAGCTCGCTGACATAGCCCTTCTCGTAGCCCTCAAGCTCCGGCTTGGTCTCCTCATCGAACAGCATATCGTAAGAGGGATTGTAAACAATCTCAGTAGTTCCTGTAATGCCATACTTTGTTAAATCGATTTTTGCCATCTTGCAGTAACCTCTTTCTTTTATCCAAACTCTGCATGAACAGATCCCGGAACGATTCATCCGTTCCACTCATATATTTATACATACAAATTGAATAAAATCAACCGGAATTTTTCAGTGATTTTTGATGGTATATTTTCATCCTTTCCGGAGCATAGATTTTTGCTATAGGATGCCCGCGCTATCTGTTAAATTTTTGTCGAAATCGTTAATATTTCTACAAATCAAGTCCTTTTTTATCGGTTTTGATATTTAATTCTTATGGAACTATTAGAATTTCGATTAACGCAAAGAAGGCTTTGCATCAAGCAAAGCCTTCTGGAATGCAAACTTCTTCACTCGTGTTCGATTGATATACCACTGAATCCGTAGAAAATGCTGAACAGCGGTGTCAGGTACAGAAGGAAGAGATACGGGAAGAACAATCCCCATGCGACACCCAGTGTACCGGACATGTAAATGCAGTAGCCGTGCCAGGGGATCATGGGTCCAGCCAGCGTGCCTGAATCCTCAATACAGCGGGACAGAATGGCCGGCTTGATCTTATGCTCCTTGAAAATAGGTGCCATCAGACGACCGGTCAGCACGTGGGACATCGGTGAGGAACAGCTCATAATGCTGGTGGCATAGCCTACCAGCAGCGTACACAGGATCAGGCTGCCGTCGGAATGAATCCGCTTTACAAAGAAGTTCAGGATACAATCCAGAACGCCCAGACGCTCCAGCATGCCGCCCATGCCGACAGCAAAGGTAATGATGGCCACATACTGCAGCATGGAGTTCATGCCGCCCCGGTTCAAAATGGTTTTCAGCACATCAAATTCGATTTCGCTGCTGTATCCGTTATAGGCAATGCGGATCACACTCTGCAGCGTCTTTCCCTGCACAAAGATGGACACGAGTCCCGCTGCCGCTGAAGACAACCCCAGAGAAATGATGGCATCCACTTTGATAAGCAGAAGTATAATGAGAAGCAGTGCCGGCAGAAGTGTCAGTGCCCCGATCCGGAATTCTCCGTTCAGCGCGGCGATATAGCTTTCAATGTCAGCAACACTGCCGCTGCCGCCCTGCTGCATTCCCAGTACCGTAAAGATGATCAGTGTCAGTATAAAGGGCGGAACGGTGGTCCAGAGCATTGCACGTATATGATCTCCCAGCTTGGCACCGGCCACAGCGGGCGCCAGATTCGTGGTGTCACTGAGGGGACTCAGCTTGTCGCCGAACATGGAGCCGCAGATCACCGCGCCGGCCACCATACCTGGATTGATGCCCATGGCATTGCCGATGGCCATCATGGCCACACCGGCGGAGCCCACTGAGCCGTAGCTCGTACCGGTAACAAGGCTCAGCACCGCACAGAACACCAGTGTCAGAGGCAGCAGAAAGCGAGGATTGATCATCCGGAGACCATAGACAATGATTGTAGGAATCGTGCCGCTCTGCAGCCAGGTGCCGATCATGACACCGATGGCCATCAGCAGCGCCATCGTCGGCACCACGACCTTCAATGCCTCAAAGGCCCCCTTCTGAATCTCGCTGTAGGAAATTCGCCGAATGAGGCAGAATACATAGATGATAATCCAGCTGAAGAACAGTCCGATCATAGGACCGCCGGTCTTCAGTCGGATGCAGGTTGCTACTGCCAGGATAATGAAGGCGAGCAGTACGATGCTCTCTATACCGCCGGCCTTTCTGATCGCTTCATTTTTCTTCTCCATAAGAAATCCCCCAAAATCCGCTTTAACGCTTTTACTCATTAAAGCATTTATGCGTTTCAGTATAGCATCCACTCCTGATTTGATCAAGTACAGATGATTCGAAATACCGTTTTAAAAAGGAGCAGTGCAAAGCACCGCCCCTCATTGCATTGTTCAAATTTTCAACCTGCTCCAGAATAAGCCTTTGGTATTTTTTGCAGGCCTTTTGTCGGCTGGGGCCCCAGCCGACGATTCCCTTGTCAGCAGGTTAATGCTGTCAAATCCGGCTTCCCGGGCAGCCGCCAGTGCCTCCGGAAACGCCCCGTCAATCAGCTCCCGCTGATGGGCATCCGAGCTGATGAGAATTTCCCCGCCCAACTCATGAAGATGCTTCAAAAGCCGAGGATGCGGATAAAAATATTTCTTTCGGTTTCGGTTCACAGCGCCGCAGTTGATTTCGAAGGGAAGTTCTTCCGACACCAGCCTTTCCATCGCACGCATGGCCGGCTCGTAATAGGCCGGATCATCCTCATCCAGAAAATGTCCGCCCTCCTCCTTCGGCAGATCGTTAAAGCGGGTAACGAGATCAAAGTGCCCCACAAAGGTCGGATGCAGGCGCTCGCCGACCCGGGCCTCCAGATCATAATAGGCGGCAGAAAGTGCATAGTAATCCCCGCCGAAATAGGTATCACAGAGCTTTTTCAGGTTCTCCGGGCTGCTGTCCACCGAGAGGAATTCTCCGTTAATGGGCGGCACATCAAGAAAGTGCGTAGAGCCGATGATATACTCGGCCTCCGGTGCACAATGCGGGTCGTAGACATTATCCAATTCTACACCGAGAAGAATCTCCAACTTTCCCGCATACTTCTCCTGAAGCCGCCGGATTTCCTGCACATAGGCTGGAAAATCCATGCGAATATCCGGATCCATATGTCCGGAGAATCCCAATGTACGAAAGCCCCGGCGAAGGGCCGCTTCCGCCATCTCCTCCGGGGTATTGCTGCCGTCACAGAACGTGCTGTGAGTGTGGTAATTTGCGAGAATCCGCTCCATTGCTCATTCCTCCGCGCTCAGCGCTTCCAAAATTCTTTCGTAATGCAGAAATCCCTGCGCTTTGTGAATGTCCGCGATTTCCCCTATGGACGCCAGCCGCCCGTCAATGGACTCCTCTTTCTCAAGAGTTATGTCCTTTTCGGTGAAGTCCAGATGAAAATGAAAAATATCCACGAAGTAATTGTCCCCGCGCTTCTCATCCACATTTGCGTAGCTGTAAACAGGCTTCCGGTCAATCTCCATGAAGCCGTGCTCCGCAAGCACCAGACCGGTTTCCTCCCGCACCTCCCGGGTCACAGCGGTGAAGGAATCCTCTCCCGCCTGGGCACCGCCGCCCGGCACCTCCCAGGAGCCGGCCGCCCACTTCTTATCGAGTGCCCGCCGGGTGATCAGAAAACGGCCCTGCCGATCCTCCAGAAGTGCAAGCACGTAAAGCATATACTGGCCCTTCTGCATGAAGGCACCTTTCCGGGGCACCGGCTGACCGATGCGGTGCCGTTTTTCGTCATAAATGTCGATTAATTCCATGTCAGTCCTCATTGGATGTAAAGTGAAGGCAGATTTCTCCACTGTCAAAACACGAGTTTGTTCCCATATGGCAGGCGGGGCCATCCTTCCGCACCTGCACGAGGATGGCATCATTGTCGCAGTCCGTCTCCAATGTCACGATATGCTGGTAGTTGCCGGAGGTCGCGCCCTTCAGCCAGAGCTCCTGCCGGGATCGGGACCAGAAGCAGGTGAGACCCTTCTCCAGCGTAATTTCCAGCGACTCCCGGTTCATATAAGCGAGGGTCAGCACCCGCTTCGTATCATAGTCCTGCACGATGCAGGGCACAAGGCCCTTTTCATCAAAGCGCACACAGGAAAGATCGATTTTTGAGTTGTCCATGTCCTTCCTCCTAAATCCTTACGGAAATGCCTTCGTCCTTCAGCCGCTGCTTGAGATCCGTGATGCTCACCTCTCCGAAGTGGAAAATGCTGGCGGCAAGGCCGGCCGAGATATCCGGAATTTCCCGGAAGAGCGTCACGAAATCATCAATGGAGCCGGCACCACCCGAGGCGATTACAGGTACCTTCACGAGCGCATTCACCGCTGCCAGCATGGGAAGATCGAAGCCCTGCTTGACACCGTCCGTGTCAATGGAGTTCAGCACCACCTCGCCGGCACCTCGCCGAACGCCGTCCTTGATCCATTCCAAAGCGTCCATTCCCGTGTCGATGCGGCCGCCGTTCTGGAATACATGATACGCATCTCCCACTCTCTTCGCATCCACGGAAAGGACTACACACTGATTGCCGTATTTCTCTGCAGCCTCATTGATGAGGTTTGGATTTCGAATGGCGCCGGAGTTGACGCTGACCTTATCAGCACCGCACTTCAGCACGCGGTCAAAGTCCTCCACCGTATTGATGCCGCCGCCCACCGTAAGAGGAATAAAAATCTTCGAAGCCACCTCTGTGAGGATCTCCGTAAAAAGCTTCCGTCCCTCAAAGGAGGCTGTAATGTCGTAGAACACCAGCTCATCGGCCCCGGCTCGGGAATAGTACTCTCCCAACGCCACCGGACTCGAAACATCACGGAGTCCTTCAAAATTCACACCCTTAACCACTCTGCCGTCCCGCACATCGAGACAGGGAATGATGCGCTTTGTGATCATGTCCTTCCCTCCTTATTCCGCAGCTTCATCATTGACAATGCGAAGTGCCTCCGAAAGCTCTATCACGCCCTGATACATGGCCTTACCAAGAATCGCACCGTAGAGCTTCATTTCCTTCAGCGCCCGGATATCCTCGTAGCCGGACACCCCGCCGGAAGCGGTCACATTGATTCCCTCCAGACTGCTGAGCTTCTCATAGAGCGCAAGATTCGTGCCCTGCATGGCGCCGTCCTTTGAAATGTCTGTGACAATGACGGTATCCACCTTCAGTTCTACAAGATGCTGCAGAAAGTCGAACATATCCACATCCAGCACGTCCAGCCAGCCGTGCACCGCCACCTTGCCGTCCTTGGCATCCACGCCCACAGCAATGTGCTTTCCGAAGCGTGCCAGCGCCTCCTTCAGGAAGGCCTCATCCGTCACTGCCTTGCTGCCGAGAATCACCCGGGCCACGCCGGCATTTAAATACTTCTCAATGGTCTCCATGGAACGGATGCCGCCGCCGATCTCCACAGAGAGACCGGTTTCCCGACAAATCGCCTCCACCACAGAAAAATTCGGGGTGGTGCCGTCCTTGGCCCCCTCCAGGTCCACCAGATGCAGCCATTTGCCGCCCTTCGCCTCGATGTCCTTTGCGGTGGCCACAGGATTCTCGGAATAAACCGTCATTTTCGCATAGTCGCCCCGCAGAAGTCGAACCACCTTTTTGTCATATAAATCAATTGCCGGAAACAGCAGCATAGTTTCTCCTTTAAACACTTACGAAGTTTTTCAAAATCCGGAGTCCCGTTTCGCCGGACTTCTCCGGGTGGAACTGCGTACCGAAGACATTTCCGTTCTGGACTGCTGCCGTCAGCGGAACGCCGTACTCGGCAGTGGCCAGAAGATGCGCCTCACAGTCGAAGGCGGCATAGGAATGCACAAAGTATACATGTGCACCCTCCTGCAGTCCCTCGAAGAGCGGACTCTCCTTCACAAAATGCAGCGCATTCCAGCCCATGTGGGGAATGTCCAGATTCTTCGGAATCACGCCTTCGATCTCCCTCACCTCGCCCGACACCAGACCGAGGCCCTCATGCACGCCGTATTCCGTGGATTGATCGAAAAGCAGCTGCATGCCGAGGCAGATGCCCAGCATGGGCTTGCCCTTTGCCGCGAGCTCCTGCACAAATGTGAACATGCCGGCCTGCTTCAGCTTCTCCGCCGCATCGCCGAAGGCTCCCACACCCGGCAGGATAATGTGATCTGCCCGCTCGATTTCCGCCGGATCCCGGGTTACCACGGCCTCTGCACCGATGGCCGCCATGGAGCTCTTCAGAGAAAAAAGATTGCCTACGCCATAATCAATGATTGCTGTCATGCTGACCTCCCGCTGGTATAATTTCTAGTCTCTGTCCTCTTTTCCGAAGCGAATGTCTACGGCTCTGGCATGGGCCGTGAGTCCTTCCTTATTGGCGAAAAAGGAAACCTTATCATAATCCTTCTCCAGCGCCTCTCTGGTGTAGTAGCTGTACTGCATTTTCTTCACGAAATCATCTACAGACAGCGGGCTGTAGAACCGGGCTGTACCCGAAGTCGGAAGCGTGTGGTTGGGACCTGCAAAGTAGTCACCCAGCGGCTCCGGATTATAGCGGCCCAGGAAAACAGAGCCCGCATTCTTGATGCGTCCCAGATAATCAAACGGCTGATCCACGCAGATCTCCAGATGCTCCGGTGCAATGCGGTTCGCCGTATCCACGCCTTCCATCAGATCGCGGCAAACAATAATCTTGCCGTTGTTCTCAATAGATGTCCGGGCAATCTCTTCTCGCTTCAGCTTTGCAAGCTGTAGCTCGATTTCCTTCTGCACGGCCTCTGCCAGTGCCATGGAATCCGTTACCAGAACAGCAGAGGCGTTCTTGTCATGCTCCGCCTGGGACAGGAGATCCGCCGCCACATAGCGGGGATCCGAAGCGCCGTCTGCGAGAACCAAAACCTCAGACGGACCCGCGATCATGTCAATGTTGACCTGTCCGAATACCTGCTTCTTGGC
This sequence comes from uncultured Lachnospiraceae bacterium, assembly GCA_964548305.1. Classification (GTDB taxonomy): domain Bacteria; phylum Bacillota; class Clostridia; order Lachnospirales; family Lachnospiraceae; genus Oribacterium. The sequence goes on along the minus strand of CAZJQX010000016.1, from coordinate 27,786 downwards.
CTCTGCCACGAAGGCATTGCCGGGGCCTACAATTTTGTCTACCCGTGGAATCGATTCTGTGCCGTAGGCAAGGGCCGCCACAGCTTGGGCACCGCCCACCTTAAAGATACGGCCCACACCGGCCACATGGGCAGACGCCAGAATATACGGATTGACCGAGCCCTCCTTAGAGGGCGGTGTCACCATGACGATTTCGGAAACACCGGCAATCTGCGCCGGAATGGCATCCATCAGCACCGTAGACGGGTACGCTGCCGTACCGCCGGGCACATAGAGACCTACACGTTCCAGCGGGATGACACGCTGACCGAGTACAACGCCGGGCTTTTCCGTCATAATAAAGCTCTGCCGCAGCTGCTTCTCATGGAAGGCACGAATATTCTTCGCTGCTTCCTCGAGGATGTCAATGAATTCCGGCTCCACCTTCTGCAGGGCAGTCTCCAGCTCCTCCGGTGTCACCAGAAAATCGCTGAGTGCCACATGATCGAAGCGCTGACAGTAGTCCCGCAGGGCCTCATCTCCTTTTTCCCGCACATTGGCAATGATGTCGGAAACCACATCCTCCACACTGCTCGTGGGCTCGTTCCGGGCGAAAATCTCCTCGTCCTTCAGCTTTCCCATTTCATAGATTTTAATCATAATTTTCCCCCCTTTATTGTGCCAGCAAACTGAAATGATTTACTCCGACTATTAGCTGGCGCATGCCAGCAACTAGTGCTCAAGCTTTATTGTTTCCACCTTCTCGCCGGAAGCGATCAGTGCGGACAAACCGTCCCTGACATGCATGATCTCCTCGTGCTTAAACTGATAGCTCACACGGTTGCAGATGAGTCTCGCGCTGATCGGCACCACCGTCTTCAAGACAGAAAGGTCATTCTCCCGCAGGGTATTTCCTGTCTCCACAATGTCCACGATCACATCGGAAAGTCCCAGAATCGGCGCAATCTCGATCGATCCGTTCAGATGGATAATGTCAATGTCTCTGCCGGCCTTCTCATAGTATTTTCCCGCAATGTTCGGGAATTTGGTGGCTACCCGGAGCGTCCGCTCTTCATCGTCATAGAAATCCTTCGGACCTGCCACACACATCCGGCACTTGCCGATGCCGAGATCCAGAAGCTCATAGATTTGGGGTTCATATTCCAAAAGAATATCCTCGCCGCAGACACCGATGTCTGCCGCGCCCCGTTCCACATAGATGGAAACATCCGAGGGCTTCACCCAGAAATAGCGAACCCCGTTCTCCGGATTTTCAAAGGTCAGCTTCCGGTTCTTCTCCAGAATGGCCGGACAATCAAAGCCGGCCGCCGCCATCAGGCTGTAGGTTTTTTCGCCGAGTCTTCCCTTCGGCAATGCAATATTAAGCATGACTTACCGCCTTTCCGAATTCTGCTGAAGAACCTGTATCAGATCCCAGGAGCCGCTGCAGCATTTCATCCTCTGTGCAGTTCTCTCCGTTTTCCAATTGATAGCTGCCGTCAGGAAGGCCTGTGGCCCGCCGGCGGATGGGATGCTCCGTGGTTTCCAGTGCATCAGCCCGGATTACACGTACCCGGAGTCCCCGGGAACGAAGCGCCGCAGCCCGGGCAGCCGTGCCGACAGCATTATCCTCTCCCTCATAGAGCAGAAGCAGATCCACATCGTAGTGCTTCGGCACGGAAAGGTAATTCTCAATCGTGTCGAGATACATGGCAAAGCCGATGGCGCCCACCTTCTTGCCCATCTTCTCCGGCAGACGATCATAGCGGCCCCCGGAAAGTACCGTGAAGGGAATGTTCTCCGCCGCACCCTGGAAAATGATGCCGTTGTAGTAGTCCATGGAATTCACCAAGGAAAAGTCGAGATAAATGTGCTGCAGGACGCCGAAGCTTTCCAGCACCTCGGCGAGGGCCCGGAGATGCTCCACCAACCGTGCCGCGCTGTTGCTCATGGCAAAGCCGGACAAGGCTTCAATACCCTCACGGAAGGGCGCGTAAAGGTCCACTAGCTGCTTCAGTGTCTCCGCACAGGCGCGGGTCATGCGTCCCTCCTCCACAAGACTGTCAAAGCCGGCGGTATTCTTCATGGAGAAAAGCCGCAGCACCGCCTCACAGGTGGAATCAGATAGCTCCATGGACTCAAAAAGCTGCTTGAGAAAGGCCGCATCGGAAATGCGGATCACGAAGCGGTCGGACACCAGCGCCAGCGACTGCGCCGCCAGGGCAATGACCTCCGCCTCAGCAAAACGATCCAGCGGCCCCAGGCACTCCACGCCGGTCTGAAGAATTTCTCGGTAATGCCGGTCCTTCGGACGATAGACGGTTTCGTTATAGTACACTTTCTCCTCGCCGCCCGCATTGGCCTTCACGATGGAAAGGGTCACATCCGGCTTCAGTGCGAGAAGCGAGCCGTCCAGATCCGTAAAGGTAATGAGCTGGCTGGACTTCAGGAAGTCCCGGTTGTCTGCATAAAGATCATAGGGCTCAAACTTCGACATCTTAAACTTCCGATAGCCGCAGCTTTCATAGAGCCGGTTCAGTTTCTGTTCTATCATTTACAATACTCCCTTGGTGGATGGAATCTGCTCGGCGAAACGGCTGTCCATGGACACCGCCTCCCGCAGTGCGCGGCCGAGGCCCTTGAAGCACGCCTCGGCGATATGGTGGGAATTCTTTCCGGCCAGCTGCTGCATGTGCAGCGTGATGCCTGCGTTGTTGGCAAAGGCCTGCATAAATTCCGCCACCAGCTCGGTGTCGAAGCTGCCGATTTTCTGTGACGGAAATTGAAGCTCACCATAGAAGCCGCCACGGCCGGAAATGTCCAGCGCCACTAGCATTAGCGCCTCGTCCATGGGAAGCATGAGGCTTGCGTAACGGCGGATGCCCTTCTTGTCCTCCAGGGCCTCCTTCACGGCCTCGCCCAGACTGATGCCGATATCCTCCACGGAATGATGGTCATCCACCCAGGTGTCTCCCTCGCAGTTCAGGTTCATCTGTATGCCGGAATGGCGGCTCAGGAGGGTCAGCATATGGTCCAGAAAGCCGATTCCGGAGCTGATGTCCGACTCCTTTCCGTTGCCGTCCAGATCCAGCCAGATGTGGATATCCGTTTCATTGGTGACTCTGTTGATTTCCGCCGTTCTCATTTTTCTCTCATGCTCCTCTTTATGCACCTTTTGGTTAATGTCTTCGGTTCCCGTACCGGGACGAAGTTTGACTTTCCCGTCTTCCTCAGCTTCTCTGCATCAGCCGGTCGATCGTCTCCGTAAGCTTCTGCATCTCCTCCATCGTTCCGATCGTGATGCGATTATAATTGGCAATGCGCTCCATGTCAAAGTGCCGCACCAGAATGCCGTTTTCCTTAAGATCGAGATACAGCTTCTTTCCGTCATAGACAGGCGATGCCGCAAAAACGAAATTCGATTTCGACGGCAGCACCTCGAAGCCCCGTGCCCGCAGCGCATCTTCGGTATAAGCCCTCGCCGCCTTGATCTTTTTAATGCAGTCATCGTAGTATGCCTGATCCTTCACGGCCTCCACCGCAGCCGCCATGCTGAGGCGGTTCACATTGTAGGGATTCGTGGAAAACTTGATGGTTTCCATGTCCGCGATCAGTGCCGGGCTGCCGATAGCATAGCCCACTCTCGCGCCCGCAAGAGATCTGGATTTGGAAAATGTCTGCACCACCAGAAGGTTTTCATAGCGCGGAAGCAGAGAAACGGCGGATTCACCACCAAAATCCACGTAGGCCTCGTCGATGATGACCACATGATCCGGGTTCGTTTTGAGAATCGATTCGATTGCATCAAGACTTAAGCTGAGTCCTGTGGGTGCGTTCGGGTTTGCAATCACAATCGCCTTGCCGAGCCCTGCATAATCAGCCGGATTGATGCTGAAGTCCGACATCAGCGGTTTCACATCGGTGCGGATGTGATTCAAGGCTGCAAAAACCGAATAGAAGCCGTAAGAAATATCAGGAAAAGCAATGCCGTCCTCGCCGAAGGCCATAAAAGCAAAGTTCAATGCTTCATCCGAGCCGTTGCCCACGAAAATCTGCTCCGGTGTCACGCCATAGCGCTCCGCGAGAGCCTGCTTCAGAGGCTTCAGCGCCGGATCGGAATAGAGCCGCAGCTTCGCTGCCTCCTCACTGTTCACGACCCGCAGTACTCCCGGTGCCGGTGCGTAAGGCGACTCGTTTGTGTTCAGTTTGATATATTTCTTGTCCTGCGGCTGTTCGCCCGGGGTGTAGGGCTCCAGCGTCCCGTAATAGGAATTAAAAAATCTCGACATATCCTCTCCTTCTCGCGTTACCATGGTAGCGCGTTAAAGTGCCATGAGCAAAATAATACACTCCGATGCCCCGTCTGTCAAGTTCAAGTATCGGAGTGTAGAGTTTTCTCTACTCTGCCCGTTCCAGGCACCAGTCGCCATAATAGCGAATCGGTGCACTTTCGATCTCGGTATTTTCCTGCAGAATCTCCTCCGGCGAATACAGATGTGTATAATCCAGATACGGATAGTTCTGCCCGCTGAGCGCCGTCAGGTTCATCGGCTCCGTGTACTGCGCAGCTGTGCCGGTACCCGCGGCAATACTGTCACTGCTGCGATGCCAGATTCCATAGATCTTTTCACTGGAAAGAGACCACCAGCTGCTGCTCGTGCTGTTGCTCTGATACGTCTCTTCATCATTGCGCGTCAGCAGGGAATTACTCATGCCGCCGATGAAACGCATTTTTCCATCGTCCAGGAAGCTCATACCGGTGAGGCAGATAACACTGCGTGTTCCGTTGCTGTCCGAAAGATAGAAATGCTTGTCTACGCTGCCCATGGAATAGCCCAGTACAGAACCGATAAAGATGTTCCGTGTGCCGTTTGAAGGATCAAAGGCCTGTCCGGCCAGGTAGCAGTCCACGATTCTCTCATCACTGCTGCCCGTTCCGAGCTGTCCCATCATGCCGCCGATAAAATACAGCTGATCCCAGCTGCTGCCCGAAAACAGTCCGGTACGGTAGCTGTAGCTGCTGCTGGCATGGATGCCGACCGAGGCAGTGGAGAAGCTGTTTGTGATCTCCACATTCCAGTTGCAGTATCCGACAAGACCGCCAACCGCAAGATGTCCGTAAACATTATATCCGCCCCGCTGTGTCACCGTTTTATCATCTGTATCCACCGCCAACGCGTTCCGGAAGACAGACTTCACTCTTCCGTCCGAAGCCGTATCTGTATCGCTGAGTGCCGCAGCGAAGCTGCGCCGGATACTTCCGCTGCAGCTGAAGTCGCCGACCAGGCCGCCGGCGCAGTCGCCGTTCGGTGCATAAACATAGGCCGCCACACCGCAGCTGTCAATGGCCAGAGATCCGTTATGGATGGTCCCCACAAGGCCGCCCGCACTGTCGTCGGTGTAATCGCTGCCCTCCTTTTGTCCGGAGCCCATGGCTAGAATAACAGCATTTTCACCATAAACAGAAACGCCGCTGATGGTGACTGCGGTATTGTCGCTTCTGCCGATGAGACCGCCCGCACTGGCACTGTCACTGCTGTTTTTCCTTTTACTCTTCACACCATCCGAGAAGATCAGAAGGCGATAAGGATTCTGACGTTCTCCCTCGTAAACAGCCGTATTGGAAATCGTCAGGCTGCCGCCGTCGGAATATCCCACCAGACCGCCGGCATCCATCACTGACTGCACCTCCGCTCCCTCGATGACCACATTCTGAATCGTGAGGCCCTTGCTGCTGCCGAGATATCCGACGAGGGCTGCGGCACTGTTCTTCCCGCCGCTCTTCTTGGTGGATGTGGTACTGCCGGTGCTGCGAAGCCGGAGCCGTCGAATCGTGAATCCGGCCTTCTGTTTCCCGGAAACCGCCGCAAAGAGTCCGGCAGAATTCCAGTCGTTCTTATCCGCCGCAATCCGAAGATTGGAAATGCTGTGGTTTCCGCCGTCATACTCCGTCAGCAGCAGATTCTGTATGCCGTAGAAATAGCCGTCATCTGTGATGGCTGTATTGGACTTCGGCCTGTAAATGGCCGGTGTACTGTCGCCGCGCTTCACCGCCGACAGGTACTGATTCCAGTCAAGATCCGCCTGCTGCACAGCTTTGCTGTAGCCGTCAGATGCCAGTGTGAAACCATCATCCGCGGTTCGCTTCTCGCTCGGATTCTCAAGATAGGACACATAGTGATCGAGGTTTTCAAGATGCCGAATGCTGAGGATATTTGCATGTCCACTGCCGAAGCTCGAATTTCTTCCGAAAAGGCCGTTGTCCGTATCATAAGCCGTGGTATTCTCTTCACCCGCAGTCCGATACTGCTCCGTCAGATTCTGTACGGAAGCGGTCAGATCCGTATTCGCGGCTGCAAGCAGCTGTGCCACCGTATTGCTGTCCACAGTATTCGAGAGATATTCCGTATCCGTATACCAGCTTTCAGCCGGATTTTCCTCCGAAACGGCATAGCCCGTTATGGCACTGCCTACCCGGAGATTCTTGCTGTTTTCACTGAAATGCTCATTTGCGACAGAAATGTCATCCAGAAGTATGCGGTAAACCAGGTAGTCCGCGCCGCCGACATTTACCGAATAAACACTGTCGTAATCACTGTGTTCGCCGGAATTCACACCCTTCGTGCGGTTCAGCGTGAAGCTGCCGTCACCGTTCTTTGTCGCTGTAAAGGAATATGTGTCTGTACTTCCATCCTCATCCTTAAGGAGCATCGACATATAATTCGTGCCCTCCTTCAGCGGCGTGAACACCTCGGCATAGAACCGCGGTCCGTTCACAAAGCGAAGAATGGTTTCGTTGGTCAGGCCTGCTTCCACGCAGAAATCACCGATGTGCTTGCCGCCGTACTTAAGGCTCCGGCTGCCGCTGCTGACCTCGCTCAGTGTGCTGTCATTCGCTGCCGCATCGAACAGCTCCGCTGTTGTCATATAGGGATACTGCGGATTTGCATTTCCGGTTTTCAGCGCGTCATCATAGGGCTTCGCATAGGAAGTACCCTTATAATCCTTTCCCTCGGCGGCCAGATTTTTCACCGTTTCCGCCAGCTGACTGCTGCCGCTGACCTTACCGGCAGCATAGCAGTAGGAGGCACTCTCGGATCCGCTGCCACTGACAGCAGCAAGAAAAGCATCTGCACTGCCTGCAGACTGCACAGAAGCTGTTGTATAGCAGCCCAGCAGCTCTAGCTGCACAGAATTTGCCGCGCCGATAAAGCCGCCCGCATTGTCGGCGGACTGCACATTCCAGCGTCCCTGGCCTTCCTGCGCCGCCGCTCCCTCTGTGCTGTCCTCCGGATACCTTCCGTCCTTCGTGTGCCCGCCCACATAGGAGAAGCGAATCTCCGCCTGTCCGCTTATTTCACCGACAAAACCGCCCGCATTGCTGCTTGCCGTCACATAAACAGAGGCGGTGCTGCCGCTGATTTTTGTTTCCGCACTGCCGGTCAGGCTGCCGATGAGTCCTCCTGCATTGCTGCCGGACACGCTGCCATACTCGCCCAGAACGCCACATTCATGCACATAGAGTCTGACAGCGGCGCTGTCCGTACCGCCGGCTTCCACCGTACCGATGAGACCGCCGACATTACCATCGGAGGACAGCTGACAGTTCTCGATTTCGATATCCTGCAAGGCCAGCTGGTGAGAATTTCCCACCACACCGATGAGTGCGCCCGCAGAAGCAGCGTCCGTATTGCTGAATTTGCCATTCAGAATACGAAGATCCCGTATGCTGACCGGCTTTGCATCCTTCTGACCGGAAAGCCCTGCAAAAATCCCCTGCCCCCTGCAGTCCTCGTTTGTCAGCTTGACGGACGTTCCGGACACGAAGTTTACCATGGCATTGCCCTTGCCGTCATAGGACAGGAGGGCTTCGTTCTGAATCGGACGATAGCCGACACTGACACCACCGTTCAAATCATAAATCGAAATGCCGGCGGCGCTGTTGTATTCCGAAATTTCCGAGGAAAAAGCGTCCGCTGTATTAAATGTACTCGCTGTTTCCACAGCCTGCCCGTCATAATCCGTCACCGGACTTGCCGGCGCATAGATAAGATCACCTGTCTGCACAGCAGCCTGTATACAATATTCGTTGCTTGTGTCCACCGACAAGCCGGATACAGTTGGATCCAGATTTTCAAGATGCCGCACATTGGCGATCATCGCTGTGGGGACCACTTCTGCGCCGCTTTCCCTGAGGCTGCCCATCCCGCTGCCGTCAAAAGTCCAGGCGTTGCTCACCATCTCTGTCTCCACCGAGGCAAACAGAGAATTGGCGCTGACCGTATTGCTCTTCACCTCCAGGGCATAGCCATCGGTGCTGCTGCATTTCACATAGATTTCAATGTCTTCTCCGGGCTGCAGTGCGGGAAAAAGCTCAGCAAAATGAGAGCTCTGCTCCGTTACGGAATCGAGAGAAAGCAAGTATTCTCTCTCCTTTCCCGCATCTGTCCGCAGTCTCGCCATATACAGACTGCTGCCGGAGCTGTTCCCGTCCCCCGCTGTAAAAGAAGTCCTCGTCAAAGTGGAGCTGACAACGGCGGACAGATCTCCCAGTGTCGCTGTAAGCTCAGCGCCGCTGTTTTTTCCCTTGATGTAAAGAACGGTATTTACATTTTTATTCTCCTCCGGCATCCGAATATGCAGCAGAAGCCGCCCACCGTTTTCGATAGACAGCACCGGCGCCGTGAGACTTCCCTCCGGAACGGCCTTGCTGTCGCCTCCGTAATAGCCCACGATGGCGCCGCCGGCAGCTTCATTTTCCGAGCCGTCAAAATGCTGCCGCAGATTCTGGTCGCCGGCAGCCTTCTTCAGTGCCGCGGCATCACTGCCGTCTGCTTTAAACGTATACGCATCCCCGGCGCCGCTTAAGAAGCTCGCCGTCTTGGAATAATACACGGCAGTCACCGTCTTTGCCGTATAGTCATATTCAATGCGGTAGCTGCCGTCTGTCCGCACCGTGTCGTCGATAACACCAAAGGGCAGCAGATACGATAAAAGACCGCTTCCGACGTTCGATTCCTCATCCCCCGCGTTGTGAATCAGGGCATAGCAGCAATGTCCGGCTGCGGATTCAGCATCACCGTCCACTGCAGATTCATCAGAGGAATTTGAAATGGCAAGCCCCAGATCGGCTTCAGAAAGCAGCTCCAGCGTGCCGTTGGCCTCCAGCGTACTCATTTCATTCTGGGCAGCCATAAACAGCTCCTCCGCCGTGCCGTCCATCTCCAGCAGCTTCAGCTTCCGCTGGTAATGGGTCAGCCCCACGAAGGAAATGCCGGCCAGGATCACCATAATGCCGATGGTCAGCAGCATCTCTGCCAGGGTGAAGCCCTGTTTATCTCTATGTCTCGCGTCTCTCATCCTGTCCTGATCCCTCTCTCCTGCTGTCCAGATTCTTCTGCCGAATGCTGTTTTCGCAATTTTCGTGTTCTGTAAGCTTACTTTTTCGACTGCAGCCGGTTCACGGTGCGAATCTGCAAATCGGTACTGACTAGGCTCTCGCCTCTGTCTGTTTTCTCTGCATCCGCACCTTCGAGTGTCGCCGTACTCGACGACTTCCGATATACCGAAAGACCCTTCACCGTGATCAGCGCCCGGCCATCCCCCTCCATCTGAAAGCTGATGCTGTCAAAGCTTGTATACAGAGTATCGGTTAGACCGGCCTCACTGACCAACGCCGTTTTTCTTCCGGTGACAGCATTATCCCTGTCGTCCGTGCTTCCGCCGCTTTCGTAGCTTAGGATAATGCCTTCGGCCGCGGTCCAGCTGAGCCGCGCCCGCGCTTTCGTGTTGGCATTCACGAAAGAAATGCTGTTTTCCTCCGCTGTCAGGGCATCGGCATACTCCAGATTGTCCGTGAGAAGCGTTGCGGTTGTCGACAAAAGGCTTGCCGCATGGGCCTGCTCCGTAAACTGCCGATAGCATCGCTGCACCACCACGAGACCGCCGCACATGGCACTGCCGATGAGGGCAATGATCAGCATGGTCATCAATAGCTCCGGCAATGTGGAGCCTTTATTCTCTTTCAGTTTCTGTTTCCACATACGCCTGTCTCAGCTCCTAACCATTCGTACTTTCGTCCGCGTCACTCGTCAAATCGTCATCACTGCCACTCTCTGCGGAAGCCGCAAGATCATAGGTAAAAAGTGCATTGGAAGACGCTTCATTTCCCGACTGGCTCCAGTCCAGCTGCTGCCGGTACAGTTTGACGGAAATCTCGTTGCCTTCCCCGATCCGCAGAGCCGGCGTCAGTCCGCTGAAATCATTTTCTCCGTTCACACCTGTGATGCGCATCTTCGCCTCGGACGCCCCGATATATTCGCTCTCCGTATTCCGGGCATTCAGAGCATTCTGTCCCGCCTCATAATAATCCATGTTTTTTTCGCCCCGGCTCATGAGCCGGCTGGACTGGATAATCATAGCCGAAAACAGGATAATGGCAAAGGCCAGCAGCACCATCGCAGCCATGGCTTCTGCCAAAGATTCACCTTTATTGCTCCGGATTTTCTTCTGTAAGCTCTTCATTCTCAGTCATTTCCTCACTGCTTCCGTTCCGGTGGCTGCCGCTCTCCTGCGCACTGCCGGCCTCGGCCGCATTTTTCGTGATCACAAAGTCACCCCAGGTAAGCGTGGTCTTCTTCGTGATCACGATTTCGCTGTCCTCTGCATCGCTGTCCTCTGCACTTCCGATGCGTTCACTGCGGCTCTGGGTCTTCACATCCGCAGTTCCACGAATAAGCATGTAATATTTATCCTCCGCTGCGCTGTCACTGCTTTCCCCTTCATCATCTGAGGATGCAGCATCTCCGTTACAGAGCCTGAGCTCCAGCGTGCCGTCCCCATAGAGCTGCAGGGTCACCTCCACCAGAGAATTCACTTCTATATCGCCGCTGTTCTCAACATCAATATCAGATAGCTGCATGGTGAAATGTCGTTTCACCGACTTTGTGCTGTCACCACTCAGAAAAGATTTCTGCCAGACCTGACGGCAGTCTGACAAATTGCTCTCCGCACCTTCCGAGGTCTCATCCTCTTTATCTGAAATGACAATGCTGCCGGCCTCCAGGTAAGCCTCGCCCTTCTCCATATAGCTACTTAAATCTGCATCCGTCAGCAGCTGCTCCAGCATCGACAAGCTGCTGTTTCTGCCGTTGTCGGCGGAAAATGCAATGGAATCCCCGTTATCGCCACTCAGAAAATCCGGGCCGGCGAAGTTGTATGTCGTTGTGGTATAGGTTTCCTCGGATTTTTCGCCATTCTCGCCCTCGCCGTCATTATCCTTCTCCACATGCTCCACGGCGACGGTGATTTTCTCTGTTTCCTGCAATGTTGCCGATGCGTTGTGCAGCGTATTTTCCAGAAGTCTCGCTGCCGCCTCCACTGACTGATAGTTCTGCCGGTTCTTTCCCAGGCCCGCAATGCGTCCCGCAGAGGTCGTGGCAGAAGACAGGACCACAGAGCCGCAGACGGCACAGAGCAAAAAGAACAGGAGTGCCAGCAATAATGTGGCACCCTCCTGTCCCTTTAATTTTCTCTCTATTCTTCTGTTCAATTCAAGAAGTCTGTTCATGATTATCCGTTTACCACGTCTCCGGCCAGGGATTCTGCCGCGGTCTCCAGGTCAGATCTCTCAAGATCGGAGAAATCTCCGTTGGCCAATCCTCCGCCGCCTGTACTGCTGCCTTCGCTCTGCTTCAGTCCGTCAGTGGTCTGGGCATCATAGAGGGTCTCATAGAAGGTAATGCTGAGGGAGCCGCTGATCTCACTGCTGCTCTGCAGGTCCGGCAAAGCGCCATCAATGGCAGTGCTGCCGCCGGCACTGAGACTCAAATCCTCAATCAGCAGCCGATACGGAGAATTCTTCAGCTTGAGGAGCATATCATGGGCCTCCGCATAGCTGCCGGCGGTGAAGCTTATGTCAATCTGCCGCCGTACCACATCGTCCTCTGCCTCCGGCTCGTGATACGTGAACTGATAGCTCACGGTGCTGCCGAAAATCTGATTCAGCAGATTGGCCTCCTCATTAAAATTATTGTAGGTGGGCACGGAGCTTCCGCTGTCTCCGCCGCTCTGCTCCATTTCCTGCTGCATGCTGCGGATTCTTTGCTGCTTCTGCTGCTCTGACAGAATGCTGACTTCGATGTCCGAGGTATCTGCCGCCCGGATTCTTCTCTCCACAGGCTGGTGGATGAAGCAATAGTACAGAAGACCCAGCAAAAGAACAATCAGCACCAGGAGCAGAAACAGCTCCCGCTTCTTGAAGGGCCGCTTTAAAATCTCATGCATACTCACCCCTCCTCGCTTTTAAAGTAAATCGTGATCTGGGCACTGACATAACTCTGCTCACTTTGTGTCTGGGACATGGAGGCCTGTGTATAGCTCACCATGGGATCCGCCTCCAGTGCCGCCAGTATATCCGACAAGTGACTGCCATCGGACATCTGTAGGGACACAGAAGCTTCTGTGCCGCTGATCTGCAGACTCTGGATAGAGCCATAGCCGCTGATGCAGCGGTCAATGGTATCCAGGGCATCGATGCGGTCCGGCAGGGCCTTCTCTTCTTCATTTAAGTAGCCGTTGCCGTAATGGCTGTACTGCGCCCGGACCTCCGCATAGGCAGCATTATCCTCCTGGAGTGCCTCCAGCGTCTTTTCTGCCGCCGCGTATTGGGCCTCCGCCTGATCTGCCCGCTGCAGCTCGCCGTAAACAAAGATCTGCGTAAAGGCCACCAGCAGCACCAGATAAGCGCCAAAAATCACAAGACTCCGCAGGGTATGCTGTCCATTACTTTTGGGATAGCAGAAATTCATCAGCGTTTTGGCGGGAAGGCTCTTCTCCTTTTCCGGTCGCAGCGTACGGCTGCCGTTCTTCTCGTCAAAAAGCGTGAGTCCCCAGGTTTCCGGGGTATTAAGCGCTGCCTCCAAAAACTCCTTCCGCATATTGGGGAACAAATCCGTCAGCGGTGCCACCGGCAGATCCAGCTGTTCCCGGAGAGAATCCAAAAGCGGCGTCAGCCGGGCCCCGTCTCCGAAATAATACAGGGTATCTACAGCATTCTGCGGATTGTTGAAGCTGTAGAAATTCAGAATACGCATGATCTGCACTGCCAGTGTCTCATACTCCTCCTGCAGCGCCGGATGCTGATACTCGTCCAAAACGCCGTCAAATAGATGCTTTCGAATGAGTGTCGGCGACAGCTCCGTGTGCTCTGCCGCCACTTGTGTGAGTCCCATAATGCCGGGTGTCAGGGAACGGGTAGTCTCATAGACGCCATGGGGCAGGAAATTGATCTGCATCTCATCGTCATCAATGTCAAGAATGGCGTAATCCTTCTTCAAGGCCTCCGCATCCAGCTGATACTGGAGAAGCCGCTGGTAGCAAAGGGCCTGCGGCAGCAGTACCCTAAGCCGAAGTCCGGCCTGCTTCGCCATGGCCCGGTACTTCTCAATGAGCTCCTTCCGCATGGCGGCGGCCATGATGTGCATCTCCTGATCTTCCCGGGAAAGCACCGCATAATCAAAGTAATACTCATCTGCCTGTTCATTGATATAATCCCGGAACTCATAGGGAAGATTCAGCATCAGCTGCTGCACGTTCATCACCGGCATGTGCAGCGTACGATAAAAGCAGCCGTGTGTGGGAACTGTCATAAAGAGATCCCGGCAGTGGAAATTGTGATCCTTCAGCTGCTGCCGGATAAAATCGGCACAGGCCTCCCAGAAAACGATCATGCCGTCCTTCACCATGTTTTCGGGCAGCGGTGCCAGGAAATAGTCTTCTACATTTCCGTTATTCACGAAGCAGCACTTCATGCTGTATTCGCCGATATCGATTCCAAGATATTTCTTGATTTTCACATTCATACTCATTTATCGTAAACCCATACTGCTTCATTGTGTAATGTTTTCAATCACTTAACAATTTACTGCACATTACCGGATATCACAAGGATTTTTTATATTCCGCCTGTCACGCGTCAGCCGGAATATGCTATACTCTCTCCATGCATAAAATGACATCAATTAAAATCACACGACTCATAATGCTGCTTTTTCTGCTGGGCAGCACAACTGGCTGTCAACAGCTGCCGCTGCCGGAAATTTTTCCTTCTCAGGGCATGGCAGAAGCAGAGGCACCGACAGAAAGCCCAGCAGAAGCTTCTGAAGCAGCAGAAACCGAACCGCAAAGCACAGCAGCGGCAACCGAAACAAATGGAGAAATGCCGGAAACCGGGGACGAAGACATTACCCCATACAACAGCTACGCTTATTCCATGCTGTCGGACGCGGAACAGCAGGTTTACCGCGAGGTTTATCACGGTCTCGTCAGCGGTCAGGAAACGAAGCTTTCCACGCTGGAGGATGACGTGCTGAAGCAGGCATTTAAATATGTGCTCTATGACCATCCAGAGATCTACTATACCGACGGCTTCCATTACAGTTCGGAAAGCATCGGCGATACCCGGCTTTCCCTCTCTCTTATCCCCCAGTATACGCTGTCGGAGGCGGAAAAAGAAGAAACGGATGCCCGGCTCGCCGAAAGGCTGAGCGCGGTTCTGGCCGCAGCGCCGACAAGCTCCGACTATGAAAAAGCCCTCTATGCCTATGACTGGGTGGTGGAAAATACGGACTATACAACAGATGCAGTGAATGGGCAGAATGTACTTTCAGTCTTTCTGGATGGGCAGAGTGTCTGCAACGGCTATGCCAAGGCCTTTCAGCTTCTGCTGCAGAAAATGGAAATTCCGGCGGTGCTGGTGACCGGCAAGGCAAAAAACGGAAGCCATGCCTGGGTTGCCGCTTGTCTGGACGACGTCTGGTCCCTCTTCGACCCCACCTGGGGGGAGCCCGGCATCAGCAATGAGGCCTTTTCCGGGATTCAATTTGTGAACCATACTTACTTTGCTTTAACAAGTGCGGACATGGGACTGGATCATGAGGCGCTCGGCGATCTGACCATACCAGACTGCAGCGATGACAGCCACAGCTACTTCCGGCAGGCGGGAAGCTATTTCACAAGCTGCGACATGGAAGGTCTTCGAAGCTGCTTCCGAGAGGCACAGGAAAATGAAGCCTCAGCCGTGCAGTTCCGCTGCGAGGACACAGAACTCCGGGAGGAATTTCTGCATGAGCTTCTGGACAATCAGATGGTGTATCGCTTCCTGAACGGCCAAACAAAAGCCAGTTATTTTGTGAATGAAGGGTTGAATGTGGTGACTTTTCTGATGAAAAACTAGGAAAATGCTGATTCATCTGCATTTCCCTAATTGAGCTCACAACAGTCCGAGATACCACTGCATGATTTCCGGTCCGACGAACAGAGTGATGACGACCGCAGCTGCGATGGACGGACCGAAAGGAATCTTCCGTTTCCGAAGAAGTACGGTGAAAATCAGGCCCAGAATACAGCTCAGGAGCAGAAGCAGCAGGCAGCAGCCCGGCTTCACGAAAAGCCCGGCCGCAAAATACAGCTTGATATCGCCGCCGCCCATGCCCTCCTTTCCGGTGAGCTTATCAAAAAGCAGTGTCAGAAGCAGAATACCGCCGCCGAGCAGAAAGCCGCCCGCGAGTCCGGTCAGAAGTTCCGGCAAAAGCTTCCGACAGCCACGCTGCAGAAGCAGCGGCATATTGTCCGGTGCGAACGTCTGCCCGGAAATCGAAAATGCATATCCGTTGGCCGACAGCGATACAAGCGGCATCGTCACCAGGAAAATGCCGATGGCCGCCAGAATAAAACGATCCGGAATGGTATAGCTCTTCATGTCCACGATGGACAGCCCCAGCAGCACCATGGTGAACAGCATATATCGGAGCGTCAGGAAGGACAGTCCGAAACGATACAACAGTGCAGCGAAGACAAATCCGGACAGCAGCTCGCAGAAAAAGCTCTCCGGTGGAACCCGGGTGCCGCAGTAACGACATTTTCCTCTTAAAAATAAGTAGGAAAGTACGGGAACTAAGTCCGCTGCGCCAAGTGTATGACCGCAATTGTCGCAGTGGGACCGTCCGCGCAGAACACTCTCCCCTGCAAGAAGCCGGTATGCCAGACAGTCCGTGAAGCTAGCCAACGCCGCGCCCAGAAAAAATGCAACCACGAGACAATAAACGACAAATCCGATTCCCATATTCATCACCTTCTCTTTAATTCCATCATCTTCTGAAAAAACAACGCCGTCAGAAATCCCCCGATCAGGCCGCCGACATGCGCCCGCAGGCTGATCTCCGCATTACCGAGTCCGGGTGCCAGTGAAAAAACAATACCGAACAATACCCGTTTCATCGGAAAATACCGGCGAATCCCCGGCGTCATGGCGAAGACAATGAAGACGCCCAGAAGGCCGCAGATCGCGCCGGATGCTCCGGCCGAAAGCGCCGGCTCCGCACCGGGCAGAAAGTCCATAAAGAGCGTCAGTACATTTCCGCAGAGTCCAGCAATAAAGTATATGAAAAGGAAGCGCACACGTCCGAAGTACTTCTCTACATAGGGGCCAAGGACAAAGAGTGAGACCATATTGCTGCCGAGATGGTCAATGCCGAAATGCAGGAACATAGCTGTAACCAGCCGGTAATACTCATGGTAGATTACCACAAAGGGCGTATAAAAGGCACCGAAGGCCACCGCCACCTCCGTCTCCTGCGAGCCACCGGCAATGGTCTCCAATACATAGATTAAAAAATTGATCCCGATCAGCACATAAGTCACCACCGGGTATTTTCGGAAAAGTTCTTTAAATGTATTCATACTTTGCAGTATATCATAAATGCAAAAAGAACGGGAACCGATTCTTCGGTTCCCGCCCCTTTTCATCTTATTCTTACGATCTCAGCTCAATGCCCATTCTCTCGAGGCCGTTCAGGATCTTCTTCACGGTGCCGTTGATCTCGTCATCGGTCAGGGTGTGATCCTTCGCGCGGAGTGTCACGGTATAAGCCATGGACTTGAAGCCCTGCTTTACCTGTGCACCCTCGTAGATGTCGAAGAGCTTCACATCCTCCAGCAGCTTTCCGCAGCGCTGTACGAGGATGTCCTCGATGGAGCCGGCGCTCACGGCATGCGGCACAAGCATGGAGAAGTCACGGCTGACAGCCGGGAACTTTGCCAGCGGCACATACTTGGTCTTGTCCTCAGCAAACGGATATACGGTCTTCATGTCGATAACAGCCACATAAGCCCGCTCGCCGATGGAGTAGTTCTCCAGAACCTCCGGATGCACCTCGCCGAGGAAGCCGATCTTCTGTCCCTCGTAGGAAATGTCGGCTCTCCGGCCGGGATGGAGATAGCTCTTGTCGCAGGAAGCCGCCTCATACTTGAATCGTCCGTTCATGCCGAGACGGTTGAGGATTACCTCTACATCACCCTTCAGACTGAAGAAATCGCCCTCGCCGATGAAGCCGAGTGTCAGCTGCATCCGCTCATCCGGAAGCTCTGTCAGCGGCAGCTGCTTCGGCAGGTAAATGTTGGCCATCTCATAGAGCTTGGCTACCTTGTTTCTCCGATTGTAGTTCGTGGAAAGTGAGGTCAGCATGCCGTTCATGGAGGTTGTTCTCATCACGGAGAAATCCTCGCCCAGCGGGTTCATGATGCGGATCTGCTGCCGTTCCACGGCCTCTGCCGGCAGCATCAGCTTGTCGTACACCTTCGGAGACTCGAAGGAATACATATAGGCCTGCGAATAGCCCAGTGCCTCAGCTGCATGACGAACCTTCTCGTTGATGGCAAGATCCGGTGCCAGACCGCCGGCCACATCACTGCTCGGCAGGGTCATCGGCACATTCGCATAGCCATAGAAACGGGCAACCTCCTCAGCCACATCACACATTCTGTGGATATCCTGACGGAATGTCGGTGCAGTCACAGTCAGATTCCCGCCGTCGATTTCTGTGGCGAGCTCGATGCGCTCCAGAATCGCCTTCATTTCCTCCGCGGTCAGATCGAAGCCGATGAGATCGTTGATTTCCTTCACAGTACACTTCACCACGGACGGCTCACGCTTCACCGGGTAAATGTCGATCATGCCGCCGACAACCTCTCCGGCGTCAAGCTCCTCCACGAGCTCGCAGGCACGATTGATGGCACGCTCTGCCAGATTCGGATCGAGGCCCTTCTCGAAATAAGCGGAGGCATCGGTTCTGTCGCCGATCTTTCTTGCGGACAGACGAATGTTGGTGCCGTCAAAGGTAGCCGCTTCGAACACCATAGTCTTCACGTCGTCGGTGATCTTGGAATTCTGACCGCCCATGATGCCGGCCACACCGATAGCGCCCTCTGCATCACAAATGGTTAATACGGTATGGTCAAGCTTCCGCTCCTGCTGATCCAGGGTTTCGAAAACCTGTCCGTCCTCCGCACGCTTCACGATGATCTTGTGACCTCTTACCAGATCGTAATCATAAGCATGCATCGGCTGACCGTACTCCAGCATCACATAGTTTGTGATGTCGACCAGATTGTTGATCGGGCGAATGCCGGCGGACGCAAGACGCACCTGCATCCACTTCGGTGACGGTGCGAGCTTAATGTTCTTCACCACTCTTGCGGTATAGCGCGGACAAAGGTCCGTGTCCACCACCTCAACGGAGAGATAGTCATTGACGTTCTCGTCGTTTCCGGAAGCCTTCTCCTTCGGTGGAATGAATCCCTTCTTAAAAGTAGCTGCCGCCTCTCTTGCGAGACCGATGACACTGTAGCAGTCCACACGGTTTGATGTGATCTCATACTCATGGATCGCGTCATTCAGACCGAGTAATGTCGGCGCATCCTCACCGACCGGTGTTCCCTCCGGGAAGATGTACAATCCGGACTCCGGTGCCTCCGGGTAGAACTCCCGGCTGCTGCCCAGCTCCTCAATGGAGCACATCATGCCATAGGACTCGATTCCGCGCAGCTTGCCAGCCTTGATGGGCACGCCATCCTCCGGAAGCGGACCGCCGTCATGACCGCCGGCAACCTTGCCGCCGTCCTGCACAACAGGAACCACATCGCCGACCTTCATGTTGTTGGCGCCGGTCACGATCTGCAGCGGCTCCTCTGCGCCGATGTCCACCTTACAGATCACAAGCTTAGTCGCATCCGGATGCGGCTCAATGGAAAGCAGCTTTCCGGTGACGATCTTCTCCAGATTTTTATTCAGAATGGTGCAGGTCTCCACCTTGTTGCCGGCCAAGGTCATGGCATCGGTGAATTCCTTCGGTGTACAGTCAAGATCAGGAACATAGGCCTTGATCCAGTTTAATGATGTATTCATGAATTATATTCTCCTAACTGGCAAGTATGGTTTAGAACTGGTTCAGGAAACGGGTGTCATTCTCATAGAGAAGACGCATGTCGTCAATCTCATACTTGAGAAGTGCAATTCTCTCAAGGCCTACGCCGAATGCAAAGCCGCTGTATTCCTTCGGGTCAATGCCGCACATCTCCAGTACGTGAGGATGCACCATGCCGCAGCCCAGAATCTCGATCCAGCCCTCTCCCTTACAGAAACGACAGCCCTTGCCGCCGCACTTGAAGCAGGACACATCGACCTCGGCAGACGGCTCTGTGAAGGGGAAATGATGGGGACGCAGCTTCGTCTTGGTATCCGGTCCGAACAGCTCCTTCGCGAAGGCATCCAGTGTTCCCTTGAGATCCGCAAAGGTCACATGCTTGTCCACAACCAGACCCTCGATCTGATGGAAGGAAGGAGAATGTGTCGCATCCACAGCATCGGAACGGAACACACGACCCGGGCAGATCATACGGATCGGCAGCTTGCCCTGCTCCATGACACGCGCCTGTACAGAGGAGGTCTGCGTGCGGAGAAGGATGTTCTCATTGATATAGAAGGTATCCTGCTCATCTCTTGCCGGATGTCCCTTCGGAATGTTCAGCTTCTCGAAGTTGTACTCGTCAAACTCCACTTCGGGACCTTCCACTACCTCGTAGCCCATGCCCACGAAGATGCGCTCCACCTCTTCCATGGCTCTGGTATTCGGATGAGCATGTCCGTACTGCATCTTCTTCGACGGCAGTGTCACGTCGATGGTCTCGGCCTGAATTTTTGCCTCTCTGGCTGCCTTCTGCAGCTCCTTCATAGCGGCTTCCAGCTCGCTCTCCACCTTCTGGCGAACCTCATTTACCATCTGACCAAACTTCGGCTTCTCCTCTGCCGGAAGATCCTTCATGGACTTCAGCATCTGGGTGATCTCACCCTTCTTGCCAAGGAACTTCACCTTAATGTCATTCAGTGCTGCGGTATCCTTTGCTGCCTGAATGCTTTCCTCTGCGAGCTTCTTCAGCTCCTCCAACTTCTGGTTTTCCATTTTTTGTCTCCTTTTAATGATTTGGGACGTAAAAAATCCCTGCTCACACCGTAATGGCATGAACAGGGACGAAATATTCCGCGGTACCACCCATGTTCCTGAGCCGCCGACATTTTCCTGCCGATCTCTCAGACTCTCTTCAGCTTAACGCGCATCCACGTTCCGAACTACAGGCAGACTGCTCTGCTTTCCCCCGGACAACTCCGGTGTGAATGTTCGATCGGGAACAAATCAGGCCGCTCTCAGCGTCTCACGGCCATTCTCTGGGATCGTTTTGCCCTCTCTACTGTGCACCATCCTCGTCTTTCAGACTTCTGTTAGTCTAAAGCGCCCCGAAAGAAAAGTCAAGGCTTAGTCTCATTACATTTCGCGAACTTCTGCCGTATTTTCTGCTGTTCCCTCCGTCACTTTCTCCTCCGGAAAATGCACGCTGATGCTGGTGCCCTTGCCGAGAGCGGAGTGAATGGAGATCTTCGCATTGTGCTTTTCTGCCACGTGCTTCACGATGGACAGGCCGAGACCGGTGCCGCCGATGGCACGGGAGTGGGACTTGTCCACACGGTAGAAGCGCTCGAAGACACGGTGGAGGGAATCCTCCGGTATGCCGATGCCGTCATCCTGGACGGTGACAGCATTATCCTCCAATATCACGTACACATGCCCGCCGGGCTGGTTGTACTTAATGGCATTGTCGGTGAGATTGTATAAGAGCTCCTCCAGCATGGTTCGATTGCCGTAAACATCGAAGGCCTCGCCGGAAAGCGAAAGCTCAATCTCGTTCTTGTCCGCCTTATCCGAAAGCCGCTCCAGCACCTCCGATGCCAGGGAATGAAGATCCACATTCTCCCGGAACTTCGTGTCCTCGGTTCCCGCCTCAATTCTGGAAAGATGCATAATGTCATCAATAAGGCTGAGAAGCCGCTTGGCTTCATTGTAGATGGTGGTGGAAAATTCCCGGACATGAGCCGCATCATTCACGTAGCCATCCTTCATGAGCTCCGCAAAGCCTGAAATGGACGTGAGCGGTGTCTTCAGCTCATGACTTACATTGGCGGAAAATTCCGACCGTACCCTCTCTGATTCTTCGATGGCGTCGAGGAAGGGCCAGAGCTCATCATATACCATCGGATGTTTATCCTTATCCACGCTGATTGTTCCTGTATCTTTAATCTCCGCCGTAATCTGCTGCAGCGGCTTCACAATCTGCCCGGTGACCCGCTCGGAGAGCTTGATCTCCAGGAGAAAAACGATCACAATGACGGCAAAAAGCAACGGAAGTGTTCGGAAGAAAAGTCCGATAAGGCTGCTGGTTTCCCGGGCAAGCCGCACCACATATATGCCGTCTGCTGTCAGCATCGCCGCATAATGCGTATTTTTCCCGATGGTGCGGGATTTTCGGGTGGCCTGTCCCTCTCCGTTCTGCTCTGCCTCGATGACTTCCGTTCGATCCTGATGCGATTCCATCTCCGCGGCACTTTTATCGGTATCAAAAAGCACAGTGCCGTCCTCCGCCTGTACCAGTGTACAGCGAATGTCACCCCGGCCGCTGCCGACCTGCTTCCGGAACCGCAGCATAAATGCAGAAATCTGCTGCACCTCGTTGGAGCTCATGCCTTCGATAATTTCGTCAATGCCGATGGTCAGCGCCTCGGTCTGCATCATTAGGCTTTCATTTTCCCGGCGGTCAAAGAAATCGAAATACACAAAAAGGCTGGCCATGGTGGAAATCACCAGCGTGACCAGCGCCGTCAGACATAGACTTCTGTAAATTCTCTGCTTCATTTCCGACCTTTACTTTCCGGGCTCCGCCAAACGATAGCCCAGACCGCGCACGGTCAGGATATACCTCCCCGCACTGCCCAGCTTCTGCCGCAGGGATTTGATGTGCATATCTACGGTACGGCTTTCGCCGGTATACTCGTAATTCCACACCTTTTCCAGCATCTGCTCTCTGCTCAGGACAAGTCCCTGATTGTGCAGCATATACGAAAGCAGTTCAAACTCCTTCAGTGTGAGCTCCGGCTTCTCCGTGATGCCGTTCTCCTCCACCTCTACCAGGTGACGGTTCACATCCAGTCGAATGGACTGAAACTGCAGAATGGGCTTCAGCGGCTCCACCGCCGTATTCCGGGCATAAGAGCCGCCTTCCTCTGTCTTCAGAGTCTGACTGGCACGGCGCAGAAGCGCCTTCACCCGGCTCAGAAGCTCCATAACGCCGAAGGGCTTGGTGACATAGTCATCAGCCCCCAGATCCAGTGCCCGCACCTTATCAATCTCACTGGACTTCGCCGTCAGCATCATCACAGGCAGATTCCGGTATTTCGGGCTCTTGCGGAGCCGCTTCAGTACCTCAATACCGTCCATACCGGGCATCATAATATCCAGAAGCACAAGGGCCGGGGCGAAGTCTGCGGTGTCCCGCAGAAAAGCTTCGCCGTTCGCATAGCCCTTCGCCTCATAGCCGTTAGCGCTCAGTGCATAGGTAATGAGCTTCTGTATATTTTCATCGTCTTCTACCACTGCGATTCTGATCATTTTATCCTCTTCTTTAAAGAACCGTAAACTTTAGTGCTGTCCTGTGATAGAGAATACCACCCACTCTGCAATATTGGTAGCATGATCGCCGATTCTTTCGAAATACTTCGCAATCATCAGGAAGTCCAGAAGAGACTCGCCATGCTCCGGATACTCGGAAATCATCGCTACGATTTCGTTCTTCACCTGGCTGAACAGATCGTCCACAGTATCATCGCTGTCCATCACCTTATGTGCCAGATCCATATCCCGCTTAATGAAGGAATCCACCGCCTCTGTCACCATGGACATTGTGGCAGTTGCCATTTCCTGAATATGTGTGGTGGACTGCATCTTGCCCTCATCGGCCTTCTGCAGGAAGGAGGCAATGTCGGCGATGTCCGAACACTGATCGCCGATTCGCTCCATATCGGAAATCATCTTCAGGGCCGCCGAGATATAGCGCAGGTCTCTTGCCACCGGCTGCTGCTCCAGCAGCAGGCGAAGACAAAGATTCTCGATCTCGCTCTCCAGCTTATCAATCTCGCTGTCGGTCTCATAAACAGAGCTCAGCACACGCTCCAGAGCACCCTCACTGACGGAGCCCGGTGTATTTTCGGTTGCAGCTTCATTTCCGCCGTCAGCATTGGTCTGCTTCTGAATCTTTGCCAGCGCCATAGCCACAAGGCTGATACAGTTCTCACAGCAGGAACCCATCTCAATCAGATTCTTGTTCAGATCTGACAGCTGTCTGTCAAAACGGTTTCTCATAGTTTTATTCCTTCCTAAATATCATTTTGGATTCATTAGCCGAATCTACCTGTAATATAATCCTCTGTCCGCTTGTCCTTCGGCATTGAGAAGATTTCGTCGGTCTTGCCGAACTCCACCAGATCGCCCAGCAGGAAGAATGCAGTCTTGTCTGAAATACGGGTTGCCTGCTGCATGTTGTGGGTCACGATAACAATGGTGAAATCCTTCTTCAGCTCCAGCGTCAGATCCTCGATCTTCGATGTGGAAATCGGATCCAGTGCGGAGGTCGGCTCGTCCATCAGAAGCACGTCCGGCTTTACAGCCAATGCTCTTGCGATACACAGTCTCTGCTGCTGGCCTCCGGAAAGACCCAGGGCTGACTTGCCGAGACGATCCTTCAGCTCGTTCCAGATGGCTGCCTGCTGCAATGAAGTCTCTACGATCTCATCCAGCACCTTCTTATTATGAATGCCGTGGGTACGGGGGCCATAAGCAATGTTGTCATAGATGGACATCGGGAACGGGTTCGGCTTCTGGAATACCATACCAACCTTTTTCCGCAGCATGTTCACATCCTGTGTTTTATCATAAATGTCCTGACCATCCAGCAGAATCTTGCCCTCGATGCGGCAGCCCTCTACGAGATCATTCATTCGGTTCAGGGACTTCAGCAGAGTACTCTTACCACAACCGGACGGACCGATGAAAGCGGTGATCTCATTCGGCTCGATGTTCATGTTGATGCCATGCAGTGCATGGAACTTATTGTAATACAGATGCATGTCTGTAATATTAAACTTATCCATTATTTTTCTCCTTAGGATTTAGCGAGCTTCTTGGCTACCAGCGCAGACAGAGCATTGATGCCGCAGACTACGACCAGAAGCACTACAGCTGTGGCATAGGACTGATTGGTATACAGACCCTCATTTGTCAATACATACATGTGGATGGCCATGGTTCGTCCGGAGCCCATGATGGATTCCGGAATACCGGCCACAGTACCGGAGGTATAGATCAGCGCAGCGGTCTCTCCGACGATTCTTCCGATGGCCAGGATGATGCCGGCCAGGATGCCGGGGACGGCAGCCGGAAGCACGATGGAGAAGATGGTGCGGAGCTTTCCGGCACCAAGTCCGAAAGAGCCTTCACGGAAGAGATCCGGAACTGACTTCAGGGACTCCTCTGTCTGCCGCATGATGAGCGGCAGGATCATGATGGCCAGCGTCATGGCACCGCCCAGCAGGGAATAGCCGAAATGCAGCTGTGTTACGAAAAAGAGATATCCAAAAAGTCCATAAATAATGGAAGGAATACCGGAAAGTGTCTCAGTGGTCAGTCGAATGACCTCCACCAACTTTGAGCCTCTCTTTGCATATTCCACCAGATAAATGGCGGAACCGATTCCCATCGGCACGGCAAAGAGCAGGGACATCGCCGTCATTACAATGGTATTGATCAGCGCCGGTGTCAAAGATACGTTTTCGGTGGTGTACTCCCAGGCGAAAAGACTGGGTTTAATGTACGGCACACCCTTGATCAGGATGTAGACGATCAGGAAAATCAGCGTTCCAAGTGTCAGGACAGCTGCCAGCTTCGTCAGAATATTCAGTATAATGCTTTCAACTTTCTGATTCATGATTCAAGCCTCCTTAATGCGTTGCTTCACTCTTATGCTTCAGCACCGTGAAGGTAATGTTGATGATCAGAAGGAAAATGAACAATACGACGCCGGTGGCGATCAGTGCCTCTCTGTGGAGGTCTGTTGCATAGCCCATCTCCAGTACGATGTTTGCGGTCATGGTTCGTACGCCCTTGAAAAGGCTCTTCGGCATGCTGGCCTGGTTTCCGGCTACCATGATCACGGCCATGGTCTCACCGATAGCACGGCCGACACCGAGTACGATACCGGCAAAGATACCGGACTTAGCTGCCGGTACCATTACACGGTAAACCGAACGCTCATGAGTGGCACCCAGTGCCAGGCTTCCCTCGTAATAGCTTTCCGGAACCGCATCAATGGCTGCCTTCGCACAGCTGATGATGGTCGGAAGAATCATGATGCCCAGCAGGATGGAAGCCGTCAGAATGGACTTTCCTTTTCCGCCGAAGGGCTGTGTCAGATAAGAAATCACTGGCACAATCACTACGAGACCGAAGAAACCGTAAACAACGGAAGGGATACCTGCCAGCAGTTCAACCGCCGGATACAGCATCTTGTAAAGTTTCTTCGGACAGAAGCGGGAGAAATATACTGCAGTCAGAATGCCGATGGGCACACCGATCACAATAGCACCCAGTGTGACGTATACAGAACCTACGATCATGGGCAGGATGCCGTAAATGTTGTTGCCCGGCTTCCACTTTGTTCCCAACAGGAAATTTCCTGCGCCGATCTTAAAAATGGCCGGCAGACCGTTTGCAAACAGGAACCAGCAGATCAGTATCACGAGAAAGATACTCATGCATGCCAGCAGCGTAAATACATATTTGGCGATTCGCTCTTTCATACTATCCTTTCAAAAACAAAGGGGCGAAAAGCTTCGCCCCTGTCTATTTTTCTGATCTGATGCAAATTACTGAATGTCGCTCCAGTCAGTGGTCTCACCAACATAGATGGACTTTACTTCATCTGTGCTGAGTCCGGAGATGCTGTTCTCAAGGTTTACAACTACAGCGATACCATCCATAGCGATTACCTGGCCCTTAACGCCCTGCTCAATCTCAGAATCCTTCAGATCACGGCTGGCCATACCGATATCACAGATGCCCTCTACTGCAGAGGTAACACCTGTTGTGGAATCAGACTGCTGTACCTCGATGGTTACGCCGCTGTTCAGCTCCTCATAAGCCTCTGCCAGCTTCTCCATTACCGGAGTTACGGAGCTAGAGCCTGCTACAGTTACCTTGCCGCTCAGGCCTGCAGACTCATAAGCGCCGTTGTTGCCCTGGGAAATGTAGCCGTTATCCTCAACAACCTTCTGTCCGTCCTCAGAGAAGATATAATTGATGAAATCCTGTGCTGTCTCGCTCACCTCGTCCTTTGTTACAATGTTGAAGGGACGTGCTACCTTGTAGCTGCCATCCTTGATGTTCTCAACGGTTGCAGCTGCATCATCAATGTCCAGTGCCTTAACGCTGTCATTGAGAGAGCCGAGGGATACATAGCCAATGGCCTGCTTGTCACCTGCTACTGAAGTCAGCATAACCTCTGTGGAGTTGGTGATCTCTGCGTCCTCTGTTGTGTTGTCTACTTTATTTCCGGAAGCATCCTTCTCCTCGATACCGAAAAGCTCGATGAAAGCGCCTCTGGTTCCGGATCCGTCCTCACGGGAAATGACGTCAATGTCGCCCTCCATAGCTTCGCCGGCAGCTTCCTCTGTCTTAGCCTCAGTGCTATCAGCCTGTGCTTCAGTGCTGTCTGCCTGTGCTGCTGTGGTTGCTGCTGCCTCTGTGGAAGCTGTTGTGCTGCTGCCGCAGCCGGAAAGTGCCGCCATAGAAAATGCTGCTGCCATAACAATTGCCATTGACTTCTTCATAATGTTCTCCATTCTGCCGCTCCTGCGGCTTGTCCTCACATATTTCGCAAGCTCTTGCCTACGGTGAAGACTATACGGAGGATCTGTAAAGTCTGTACTGGGCTTTCTGTAAATTTTCTGTAAACTCGGCAACAGATTTCCGCCTTGACAGCTCTGTAAATTTTACGATATCATAAGCATGCATCAAAAATGCGGGGTGTGGCTCAGTTTGGCTAGAGCGCCTGGTTTGGGACCAGGAAGTCGCAGGTTCGAATCCTGTCACCCCGAGATACAGAAAGCCCCCGAGGACGAATCCTCGGGGGCTTTTTGGGGATTATTCAGTTTCTCCTGAGCTGCACTTTGATCTGCTCAATGACCGTTTCTATCTATCAGATCTGTTTTCAGAAGACATAGCTGATCCAGGAATCGCCTGGTCACCTCCGGATAATGCTCCCGGATATATAATTTCCATAAAAATCATCAGCTTCTATGTTGCGGCCATTCAAAAGATCAAGTATACTCTGGTTATGGAGGGCACGCGTGATTCTTGCTGACCCGTCGTGAATAAGCGATGGCACGGAGCGAGAGGTGAAGCGCGTGCCCTCTTTTAAAACTGCCCGAACACCTCACCGAGGGAGCCAATGACGGCGACATCGGAATCCGGGTTGAACTGCACTTGAATGGGTTCCTTGTTGATCACAATGAAGTGCTTTCCACGGAAATAA
>CAZJQX010000015.1:34164-35453 GCA_964548305.1 uncultured Lachnospiraceae bacterium | reverse complement strand
GTATATGGATACAGAAAACCCGCCGGGCCGAAGCACAGCGGGTTTGAAATTGGGATAATGTCGGCGAAGCCGGAAGAGCTGGCGTATTATTGTACCTGAATCAGCTCTGCGGTATTGACAGCCCGTTCGACCATTTCGTCGATCTCCGGCAGCAGATTCTTCTCATGCTCCCGAATGGGCTCCGGCAGCGGCTTCGTTACTGGGTGCTTGGCCACAAAGATGGTGCAGCAGTCCTCGAAGGGCTCAATGGAGGTCTCATAGGTGCCGATCTTCTGGGAAATGTTGACGATTTCCTGTTTATCGAAGGCGATTACCGGACGGTAAACCGGCAGTGTGCAGACCTCATTGGTGCAGACCAGACTCTGCATGGTCTGGCTGGCCACCTGACCGATGGATTCGCCGGTGATGAGACCGATGCAGCCGCGCTTCTTGGCAATGGCTTCTGCGATTCGCATCATATAGCGGCGCATGATGATGGTCAGCTCCTCGTGCGGGCACTTCTCGTAAATGGCCAGCTGGATCTCGGTGAAGTTCACCACATGCAGGGCGATGGGGCCGGAGAAGCGGGAAACCTCCTTAGCGAGATCCACAACCTTCTGCTTGGCACGCTCTGAGGTATAGGGCGGTGCATGGAAATAGGTGGCTTCAATGATGGCGCCGCGCTTTGCGATCATGTAGCCTGCCACCGGGGAGTCAATGCCGCCGGAAAGCAGCAGCATGGCTTTGCCGTTGGTGCCCAGTGGCATGCCGCCGGCACCGGGGATGGTCTCGGAGAAAATGTTGATATACTGACGGATCTCCACGGTGAGACGGATGTCCGGTGTGTGCACATCTACGGTGGTCTCCGGGAAGGCAGTCAGGATCCGATAGCCCAGCTCTGCGTCGATTTCCGTGGAATTCATGGGGAAGTTCTTATCTGCCCGGCGCGTCTGTACCTTGAAGCTGCACTTCCGTCCGCTGTACAGGGCGGTCCAGTAGTCTGTCACGGCCTTGGCCAGGGTTTCGAAGTCGTAGTCATTGGGCAGCTGTACCATGGGACAGATTCCCACGATGCCGAAAACGTGCTGCAGAGCTTCTACGGTCTCGTCATAATCGTAGTTCTCGGACTTGACGTTCACATAGATGCGGCCCCGCTCCCGGGTGACGCTGAATTCGCCGTCCACGTGCTTCAGCTTCATACGGATATCGTGCACCAGGGCATCCTCGAAGACATAGCGGTTCTTGCCCTTGGTGCCGATCTCGGAATACTTGATCAAAAAGCTTTGGTACTGCATAAAACTCCTTTGTTA
>CAZJQX010000015.1:0-34064 GCA_964548305.1 uncultured Lachnospiraceae bacterium | reverse complement strand
CGATCTCGGAATACTTGATCAAAAAGCTTTGGTACTGCATAAAACTCCTTTGTTAGACAATAAAGAGGGCTTTGCTTATCGCAAAGCCCAGTGGGAAATAAAGAAGGCTTTGCTTATCGCAAAGCCTTTGATTCGCTCGCCGCTAAGGCATCCACTGGGCACCCCGATAGCCAAGCTATCGCTGAGCCCAGTGGATTATTATTGCTTCTGTCCCTTATTTGGGTTACAATGCTTATTCAGCGATAACGTAAGGCTTAAGGGAAGCCATGATCTCATCCATACGGTTGGCATCGGCATGAATGTTCAGGTCGATGGGCTTGGAAAGATCCAGAGAGAAGATGCCCATGATGGACTTGGCGTCGATGACATAACGGCCGGATACAAGGTCAAAGTCAACGTCAGAGAACTTAACAAGCTCATTAACGAAGGACTTTACTTTATCGATAGAATTTAGTGAGATACGAACTGTTTTCACGGTGAAACCTCCTTAAAATTTTGTGTGTAATGTAGGATTCGGTGCAGACTGTCCAAGCACAAAAGAAGGGACAGTATTCACGCACTGATTACTTACAATTTAGCAATATCCAAAATCAAAGTCAAGTGCCGTCGAACAGTTGACGCAGCTTTTACGGAACAGGAGAAAAGGATGGATTTTAAAAATCTGAGAGTGGCCATGCACAATCTGGGCTGCAAGGTGAATTCCTACGAGGCAGAGGCCATGGTGCAGGAGCTGCGGGCGGCCGGTGCGGAGATTGTCCCCTGGGAGGATTTCGCCGACATTTACATCATCAACACCTGTTCGGTGACCAACATTGCGGACCGAAAGTCCCGGCAGATGCTGCATAAGGCGAAGCTGAAGAACCCGGACGGCATCGTCATCGGCGCGGGCTGCTATGTGCAGGCCCGGGCGGCGGAGCTTCAGAAGGACAGCGCCGTGGATATTCTGGTGGGCAACAACCGGAAGGGCAGCATTGTGGAGGTAATCCGCGAGTACCTTCGGGCGAAGGAGGAAAATGACGCGCTCCATTACGTGCCGGACATCCGCTCGGAAACGGGTTACGAGACTCTGCAGGCGGGCGAAAGCACGGAGCATCAGAGGGCCTTCCTGAAGGTGCAGGACGGCTGCAATCAGTTCTGCAGCTACTGCATTATCCCTTATGTGCGGGGGCGGATCCGGAGCCGGAGTCTTGCGGATACACTGCAGGAGGTGCAAATGCTGGCGGCCAAGGGCTTTCATGAGGTCGTACTGACAGGTATTCACCTCTCCTCCTACGGATTGGATTTTGAAAACCAGAACTATGAATATGCCATGAATCATGAGATCCCGTCGGAGCAACTGCTGACGCTGATCGAGCGTGTCGCAGCGGTGCCGGGAATCGAACGGGTGCGGCTCGGAAGTCTGGAGCCCCGGATCATCACGCCGGCCTTTACGGCGCGGCTGGCAGCGATTCCGGAGATCTGCCCGCATTTTCATCTGTCTCTTCAGAGCGGCTGTGACCGG
This sequence comes from uncultured Lachnospiraceae bacterium, assembly GCA_964548305.1. Taxonomy (GTDB): domain Bacteria; phylum Bacillota; class Clostridia; order Lachnospirales; family Lachnospiraceae; genus Oribacterium. Next base: position 32,563 of record CAZJQX010000015.1, on the reverse strand, counting down.
ACGCTGAAGGCCATGAACCGGCATTATGATACGGCGGCCTTCCGGGAGAGTGTGCGCCTTCTGCGTGAAGCTTTTCCGGACGTGGCCGTCACCACGGATGTGATCGTGGGCTTCCCGGGCGAGACGGAGGCGGATTTTCAGGCCTCCTATGACTTCATTTCCGAAATCGGCTTCTATGAGCTGCATGTTTTCAAGTATTCCCGGCGGCAGGGCACGGTGGCAGACCGTATGCCGGGGCAGCTGACGGATAAGGAGAAGAGTGCCCGTTCGGAGGCGCTGATCCGGCTGGACCGGGAGAAATCGGCGGATTTTCGGGCACGTTTCCTGAACCGGATAGAATCGGTGCTGTTGGAAGAGATCGTGGAGTATGATGGCGCGGAGTATCTGACGGGCTTCAGCAAGGCCTATGTGAAGTACCTGATTCCCTTCCGGAGTCGTGAGGCGGCTCTCGGTAAAATCGGCGAAATTATTCCTGTGCGGGGTGTGAAAATCTGTGATACTTATGTACTTGCGGAGACCCCTGAAATGTTATAAACTAGGATAAGTTATTAAAAGGACGTGACGGCATGAACAGTGATTTTACCAATACGCAGATCATCAGACCGATGCAGGATACGAGTCTCAACGTGACCGAGGTTCTGCGGCGTGTGTACGAGGCGCTGACTGAGAAAGGCTATAATCCGATCAATCAGATCGTGGGCTATATCATGTCAGGTGATCCCACCTACATTACCAGCCACAAGGGGGCCAGAAGCCTGATTATGAAGGTGGAGCGGGATGAGATCCTCGAGGAGCTGATGAGCACCTATGTGGAGTCCAAGCTGAGTAAATAAGATTTTACAGGTCCGTCCGGGTGAAAACCCAGATGGGCTTTTTTGTTATCGCCCCGGGCTGAGCGTAAGCTTGGCTTGCGGGCGCCCGGGGCGATGCCTTAGCGGCGAGCGTATCAAAGGCTTTGCCGTAGGCAAAGCCTTCCTTGTACATCGAATGGGTAAAGTTATGCGTATAATGGGATTGGACTACGGATCCAGGACAGTGGGCGTTGCCCTGACGGATCCTACCGGGCTGATTGCACAGCCCCACTGTACCCTGACGCGGGATCGGGAGGCGAAGCTCCGGAAAACGCTGCAGGAGATCGAAAACATGGTTTCAGAATATCAGGTGGAACGGATTGTTCTGGGCCTTCCTTTTAATATGGATGATTCTGAGGGAGAACGGGCGGAGAAGACCCGGATTTTCAGGGATAAGCTGGCGCAGCGGGTTTCCGTGCCCATTGAATTTGTGGATGAACGTCTCACCACCATGGCGGCGCAGGAGATTCTGGACGAAAGCGGCGTACCCCGGTCGGAGCAGAAGCAGATGATTGACCAGGTGGCGGCCCAGCTGATCCTGGAGGAATACATGCATAAGATGTCTCACGAGGAATCACAGCGGAACAGTTGACGAAAGATACAGTGAAGAACGGAGAAAATATGGCAGAGAGCAGCAGAATCAGAATGGTATCAGAGGACGGAAGCCTGGAGCTGGAGATCCTGGAGGAAACCACAGTGGCCGGCGTGCATTACATTCTGGTGACGGATGCCCCGGAGGGTGAAGACGGTGAATGTTATGTCATGAAGGACATATCAGGCCCCTACGATGAGGAATCCGATTATGAGTTCGCCGGAGAAGAAGAATCCGACACAATCATGGATGTTTTCTCCAAGCTTCTGGAAGGAGAAGGTATCACGATTGAGAAATAATAATCATTATCGGAACCCGGCAGGCAATGCCAGAGAGGCAGCCAGAGAAGCTGCACAGGAGCACGTGAAGGAAAATCGCCGGGAGAGAACAGAGAGACGTCCCCAGCGGGAGAACCATGAGAACGGGGAAGAGCACGGCAGAGGACAGCGTCCGCAGAGAACGGGCAATTCCAATTCCCGGAGAAGACGTCCGGAGCACAGAGCACCCCGGACAGAGCAGGCGGCAGCCGCAGTGTCGGAGCAGCCGACATTGGCACAGCCTGCAGCAGTGGAAATCAAAGAGACGGCAAAAACAAGACAGCATAGGAGCAGAACAGACAAAATGAAGCAGAACGGCAGTGTCAGAATCATTCCGCTGGGCGGACTTGACCAGATCGGCATGAACATAACGGCAATAGAGACGGACGAGAGCATCATTGTGATTGACTGCGGCCTTGCCTTCCCTTCCGACGATATGCTGGGCATCGACCTGGTGATCCCGGATATCAGTTATCTGAAGGAGCACATCAGCAAGGTGAAGGGCTTCGTCATTACCCATGGTCACGAGGACCATATCGGCGCGCTGCCCTATGTGCTGCAGCAGATCAATGTGCCGGTATACGGTACCCGGCTGACACTGGCGCTGATTCACGGCAAGCTGGTGGAGAAGGGCATCGACAAGCAGGTGCGCATGAAGGAAATGAAGTTCGGCTCCATGGTGAACTTCGGCGACCTGAAGGTGGAATTTGTGAAGACCAATCACTCCATTCAGGATGCGGCGGCACTGGCCATTCATACACCGGCCGGCGTGATTGTGCATACCGGCGATTTCAAGGTGGATTACACTCCGGTTTTCGGCGATCCCATCGATCTGCAGCGCTTTGCAGAGCTGGGCAAAAACGGTGTACTGGCGATGATGTCGGATTCCACCAATGCCACAAAGCCCGGCTTCACTATGTCCGAGCGTACCGTGGGTCGTACATTCGATCTGATTTTTGCAGAGCATAAGCACAACCGAATTCTGGTGGCAACCTTCGCCTCCAATGTGGACCGCGTGCAGCAGATCATCAACACCGCAGCCAAGTACGGCCGCAAGGTGGTGGTAGAGGGACGTTCCATGGTGAACGTCATCAATGTGGCCTCGGAGCTTGGATACATCAGTATCCCGGAGGGCACGCTCATTGACATTGAGAATCTGAAGAATTATCCGGATGAGCAGACGGTGCTGATCACCACCGGCTCCCAGGGCGAGTCCATGGCGGCTCTGTCCCGTATGGCCAGCGGCATGCACCGGAAGGTACGCATCACACCCAACGATGTCATCGTGATGTCCTCTCATCCGATCCCCGGCAACGAGCTGGCGGTGGACAAGGTCATCAACGAGCTGTACAAGCAGCACGCAGAGGTCATCATGCAGGATACCCATGTATCGGGTCATGCCTGTGCCGAGGACCTGAAGCTGCTGTATTCCCTGGTGAAGCCCAAGTACGCCATTCCGGTGCACGGCGAGTATCATATGCGCCGGGCAGCAGCCAAGCTGGCGGAGTCTGTAGGTGTTGACAAGGACAACTGCCTCATGCTGGAGAACGGCGAGGTCTGGGAGTTCGCACCGAAGGACGGGGAAATGAAGGCGGAGCTTAAGGATCATGTATCTGCCGGCGGTATCTTCGTGGACGGCCTCGGCGTCGGTGATGTGGGCAACATCGTACTGCGGGATCGTCAGAATCTGGCGCAGAACGGCATTATCGTGGTGGTGCTGACGCTGGAAAAGTACTCAGGACATCTGCTGGCCGGACCGGATCTCATTTCCCGCGGCTTTGTCTATGTCCGGGAGTCCGAGGATCTCATGGAAGAGGCCAGAGTACAGGTGCAGGATGCGGTGGACGACTGTCTCGTGCGTCATGTGAATGACTGGGGCAAGATCAAGAACATCATTAAGGACAGTCTGGCGGACTTCCTCTGGAAGCGGATCAAGCGGAATCCGGTGATCCTGCCGGTGATCATGGAGGTCTGATGGAGGACGGCGCATGTCGGACAGAGATTCGGTAAGAAGCATATCCGATTTCATCATAGGTCTGGCCTGGCGGATGCTTTTGGCAGCAGTCGTGGTTTTCCTTCTGCTGCAGGGCGTCACCCGGGTCTACAGCTACGGCCACGGCCTGCTCTATGAGCATGCCATGGAGGCAGAGCCCGGTACAGATGTGAACTTTGTGATCTCCACGGGAGATACCCGTGCGGATATCGCGGAGAATCTGGAGGAGGCCGGACTCATCGACAATCAGCAGGCCTTTCGGCTTCAGTCCCGGCTTTACAAGGCGGACTTCGAGCCCGGGGAGTACAGTCTGAATACCTCCATGACGATGAAGGAAATCATCAAGTATCTGACAGAAGAGGGAGCCAAGAACTCTGAGCTGAAGGATAAGAAGCTGTTGGATGATGCCGGCACTGCCGACGAGGAGAGCACAGCGGCCACAGAAGAGGACGGTGTGGAAATCGTAGGCGGCGGCAGCGAGGAGTGATTCGCTTGATTACCAATGAACGACTGATCAATTTTATACATTCTCTGGAGCCGGATCGGGATCCGGCTCTGGAGGCAATACGGAGAGAAGCGCTGGCAGCGGCAGTCCCGATTATCCGGGATGAGACTGCGGCGCTTCTTAAGTGTTTGATTGCGGCACTTAAGCCCAAGGCGATCCTGGAGGTAGGAACTGCCGTGGGCTATTCTGCGTATCTGATGGCGGAGGCCATGCCGGCGGAGGCGGAGCTGGTGACCATTGAGAGCTATGCGCCCCGGGTTATGCAGGCGAGGGAGAATCTGTGGAATTCCCCCTACGGCAGCCGGATTCGGATTATGGATATGGATGCCGGGGAGGCGCTGGAGCAGCTGCTGGCAGGAGGCCGGCAGTTTGACTTTGTTTTTCTGGATGCGGCCAAGGCCCAGTATCCGGTCTGGCTGCCGCAGCTTCTGCGGCTGCTTTCACCGGGCGGGATGCTTTTGTCGGACAACATTCTGCAGGAGGGAAGTCTGGCAGAGAGCCGCTTCCTCATTGACCGCCGGGAGCGGACCATTCACAGCCGGATGCGGGAATATCTATTCACACTGACGCATCATCCGCTGTTGACCACATCCATATTGCCGGTGGGAGACGGCATTTCCCTCAGTGTTCGAAAGGAAGAAATGCCGGCGGAGGAGACGAGAACGACAGATCCCGGCGAGGCGTAGGCCTGGCCTAGGAAGGAGATACAGGTGAGAGCAACAGAGCTTTTGATTCCGGCGGGTTCGCTGGAGGTTTTGAAAACAGCGGTGAACTACGGGGCGGATGCAGTCTATCTCGGAGGCGAGGCCTTCGGCCTGCGGGCGAATGCCAAAAATTTCACAATTTCAGAGATCCGCGAGGCGGTGGCATACGCCCATGCCAGAAATGTAAAAATATATGTCACTGCCAACATTCTGGCACATAATCAGGATCTGGAGGGTGTCCGGGCCTACTTTGCGGAGCTGAAGGACACGGGAATTGACGCGGTGCTTATCGCGGATCCCGGTGTGTTTATGATTGCGAAGGAAGTGATGCCGGACATGGAGCTGCACATTTCCACGCAGGCGAACAACACCAACTATGAAACATTCCGTTTCTGGTGGTCGCTGGGCGCGAAGCGAGTGGTGTGCGCCCGGGAGCTGAGTCTCCAGGAAATTCGGGAGCTGCGGGCACATATCCCCGAGGAGATGGACATCGAGGCCTTTGTACACGGCGCCATGTGCATTTCTTATTCGGGCCGTTGTCTTCTCTCCAATTTCTTTACCGGAAGAGATGCAAACCAGGGCGCGTGCACACATCCCTGCCGCTGGAAGTATTCTGTGGTGGAGGAAACCCGGCCGGGAGAATATTTCCCGGTGTACGAGAATGAGCGGGGTACCTTCATTTTCAACTCGAAGGATCTCTGCATGATTGAGCATATTCCGGAGATGCTGGAGGCCGGCATTGACTCCCTGAAGATTGAGGGACGAATGAAGACGGCGCTCTACGTGGCCACCGTGGCGCGTACCTATCGGCGGGCCATTGATGATTATCTGGAGAGTCCGGAAAAGTACCATGCCAACATGGAGTGGTATAAAAATGAGATCGCCCAGTGCACCTATCGGGAATTCACCACGGGCTTCTACTTCGGAAAGCCCCAGACGGCGGACCAGATTTACGATTCCAATACCTATGTTACGGGATCTGTGTACCTGGGCACGGTGGAGGGCACCGAGGGAGAGGACTGCTTCCTGACCCAGAAGAATAAGTTTTCTGTGGGCGAGGAGCTGACCATTATGAAACCGGACGGAAGAGACATCGCCGCGAAGGTGCTGGAAATCCGGGACAGGGAAAGCGGAGAAGCGCAGGACAGCTGCCCGCATTCGAAGCAGCGCCTGCGGGTAAGACTCAGTGTGTGTCCGACAGAGGGTGATCTGCTTCGGCGTTCCCTGCCGAAGGCGGAGGCAGCGAAGCTGTCAGAGGAGCGGTAAGAAAAAATCATGGAGCTGCTTTTTATGGTGCTGGGCGCGGCGTCCTTAGCCTATTTCGTCATGATCCTTGTTTATAACGGCATCACTGCGCTGCTCTGGATCTGGCCCTGCTTTGCGGTCATGAATTTCCTGCTGTTGCTTCTGCTTCGCCGGCTGCGGCGAAGGCATCGCAAGCGGCAGCCGGTCTGCCTCAGGCCTTATGTTTTCTGCTTCACCAGCTTCGGTCTGGGAATCCTTTGCATGGCAGCGCTGTTGCTGACGATTTTCACCCATGCGCACAGCACGGAGGCGGAGAATCTGGACTACCTGATCGTGATGGGCACGGATTTGGACCATAACCGGGTGTCGGCCTCCCTCAAGAAGCGTCTGGATCTGGCACTGGAGTATGCGCAGGACAATCCCCGGACAGTTCTGGTGCTGTCCGGCGGCAAAGGAGATCATGACACCAGCACAGAGGCCACGGTGATGTACTACTACATGGTAGAGCACGGCATACCGGCAGGCCGTCTGCTGATGGAATTTTATTCGGATTCCACGCTGGAGAAAATCGGCTATTCCCTCCGCACCATTGCTGAGGACATGGAGCAGGGGCAGGAGCTTCCGCAGACACTGCCGCCGGGCGCAGAGGCTGTGCTTGTGCACGGGGAGAACCGGCCGCTCCGGATCGGAATCCTGACCTCGGAGATCAATGTCTATCGGGCCACGGCCATGGCACGGCATTTCGGCCTGCAGGAGCCGGCAGCTTTGACGGTGCGGACGGATGAGCTGCTGCTTCCGCACCTTGCCGTGCGGGAGGCGCTGGCGATTTTCAAGGACAGGTTAATGGGAAACTGCTGATTGTGAGAGCGCAACGCGTGTAGCAATCCGTGTATCGCTGGGGGCAAGGACTTTTGACCCAAACATCATTATTAATAAAGGGGAAAATACATGGACAAGTATGAAGTAGTGGACAGCAAAAGAATCGAGGAGCTGGGAACAGACGCGGTTCTGTACCGGCACCGGAAATCCGGCGCCCGGGTGCTGACGATGAAGAACCAGGACCCGAACCGGGTTTTCTGCATCGCCTTTCGGACACCGGCGGCGGATTCCACCGGCGTGGCGCATATCACAGAGCATTCCGTGCTCTGCGGATCGAAGCGTTTTCCCCTGAAGGATCCCTTTGTGGAGCTGGTGAAGGGCTCTCTCAATACCTTCCTGAATGCGATGACCTATCCGGACAAGACGGTGTATCCCATCGCTTCCACCAATGAGAAGGATTTCGAAAATCTCATGAATGTGTACATGGATGCGGTGCTGTACCCGAACTGCATTCGTGACGAGCGCACATTCCTGCAGGAGGGCTGGCACTATGAGCTCACGGAGGAGCAGGGCCCGCTGACGATAAACGGCGTGGTTTACAATGAGATGAAGGGCGCCTTCTCCAACCCGGAGTCTGTGCTGGAGCGTTATACCATGCATGCTCTCTTTCCGGATACCACCTACGGCAACGAGTCCGGCGGTGATCCGGAGGAGATCCCGAACCTGAGCTACGAGGCCTTCTGTGCCTTCCATCAGCGCTATTATCATCCCTCCAATTCCTACATTATCCTCTACGGAGATCTGGACATGGCGGAGAAGCTGGCCTGGCTGGATCGGGAGTATCTGCAGGATTTCGACAGCATTGATCCGGATTCCGAAATCAAGGTACAGAAGCCGTTCCGGAAGCCGAAGCGGGAGGAAATCAGCTTTGCAGTAGGAGACAATGAGCCCCTGCGGAAGAATACCAGTCTTTCCTGGAGCATGGTGCTGGGAGATCGTCTCAGTGCCAAGGAGGGGATGGCCTTCTCTGTGCTGGACTATGCACTGCTGTCGGCACCGGGCGCGCCTCTCAAGCAGGCGATTCTCGAGGCCGGCATCGGCGATGATGTTTACGGCGGCTTTGAGGAGGGCATCCGGCAGCCCTATTTCAGCATTGTGGCCAAGGGCGCTGACAAGAAGGACGAGAAGAAGTTCCGCCAGTTGATACAGGATACCCTGCTGCGGCTTTCCGAGGAGGGACTGGATCGGCGAACCCTGCTCTCCGCCATCAACCACGATGAGTTCCAGTATCGGGAGGCGGATTACGGCCGGACCCCGAAGGGCCTGGTTTATGCGCTGACAGCATTGGACAGCTGGCTCTACGGCGGCGAGCCCTGGGAGAACCTGCTCTGCGAAGCCATCTACCGGGAGCTTCGGGAGGAGCTGGACAAGGGATATTTCGAGAATCTGATCCGACGTTCCCTGCTGGACAATCCCCATGCGGCGATGCTGGTGCTGAAGCCGAAGCGGGGGCTGACGGAGGCGAAGGAGCAGGCGCTGGCAGATCGTCTGGCCGGTATTCTCGGGGCAATGTCTTCGGCCGAGAAGCGGGCGATGATCGAGAAAACGAAGGCGCTGAAGGACTATCAGGACGAGCCTTCTACCGAGGCCCAGCTGCAGACCCTGCCCCTGCTGGCGCTCGAAGACATTGACAAAAAGGCGTCGGGCTATTACTTCACCGAGGGTGAGAAAAACGGTATTCGTACACTGTATACAGAGCTTTCCAGCCGCGGCATTCTGTACCTTCGGCTGAACTTTAACACGGCCTGCCTCACGGAGGAGGAAATTCCTTATGCGGGTCTGCTGAAAACCGTGCTGGCTTATATGGATACGGAGAAGCACAGCTTCCAGGATCTGTCCTCGGAGATTTATCTGGAGACCGGCGGCATCAACTTCGATATGACGGCCTATCCGGATCTTGAGAAGTACAACCATTACACCGGCGTCTTCAGTGTGGATCTCAAGCTGCTGTATGCGCAGATCCCTGCGGGGCTCTCTCTGCTGACGGAGATTCTCAAGACCACCCGCTTCGGCGATGTGAAGCGGATGACGGAGATTCTGAATGAGGCCCGTTCCCGTGAAAGAATGCGGATAGAGGGGGCTGCCCATACCTATGCCATCAACAGAGGCACAGCCTGCTTCTCCGGCGCGGGACGGTATCAGGACCTCTGCGGCGGCATCAGCTACTACCGCTTTGTGGAGCAGCAGGCCCAGACCTACAGTGCGGCACCGGAAAAGCTGACAGAGAAGCTTACAGCTGTGGCGGAGAAGCTGTTCCGCCTTGATAATCTGCTCCTGTCGGCCGGTGCGGAGTCCGCAGGCTTCCGGGCACTTGAGACAGCGCTCCCGGCCTGGATCGAGACCTTTGGGGCCTATCCGGCACGGGAAATGACGGCTTATGCCGGTGCGCAGCTGCTGCTTTCCGGCAGCCGAAATGAAGGCTTCCGCACCCCGTCGCAGGTGAACTATGTGGCACGTGTGGGCCGCTTTGATACGAAGAAGCTGCCCTATACCGGTGCGCTGAAGGTGCTGAAGAAGATCCTCTGCTATGAATATCTCTGGCAGCGGCTCCGGGTCAAGGGCGGTGCCTACGGCTGTATGGCGGGCTTCGGCCGCTCCGGCGAGGGCTATCTCTGCTCTTACCGGGATCCGCATCTGAAGGAGACCATGGACGTATATGAGGCGCTTCCTGATTATCTTCGGGCATTCCGGGTTTCTGACCGGGATATGACGAAGTACATCATCGGTGCTGTTTCCGAGCTGGATACGCCGAAGACCTGCTGTACCCAGTCGCTGCTGTCTCTCAGCGCCTACTATTCTCATGTAACGAATGAGGCGCTTCAGCGGGAAAGAGACGAGGTGCTGTCAACAGACGTGGCAGCCATCCGGAAGCTGGCGGACTATGTGGAGTCTGTACTGCAGAGCGGTGCAGGCTGTACGATCGGCGGCAGCAATGCAGTAGAAGCGGCAGCAGATCTCTTCGACAGCACGGAAGAGCTGTTTCAATAAGAGGAGTTGTACAAAGGAGTAGAGATATGGCAGAAACGAAATCGGGCTTTGTGGCACTGCTGGGACGTCCGAATGTCGGAAAATCGACACTGATGAATGCGATTGTCGGACAGAAAATCGCCATCACATCCAAAAAGCCGCAGACCACCCGAAATCAGATCATGGCGGTTTATGATGACGAGCGGGGACAGATCGTGTTCCACGATACGCCCGGCATCCACAAGGCGGCCAATAAGCTGGGGGAATACATGGATCATGTGGCGGAGAAGTCCGTGGGAGATGTGGATCTCTGCCTCTGGCTGGTGGAGCCTACGGATTACATCGGTGCCGGAGAGCAGCATATCGCGGAGCTGCTGAATCATACCAGGAAACGGAAAATGCTGGTGCTGAACAAGATCGATACGCTGAAGAATCCGGAGAAGCTGCCGGAAATCATTGCCCGTTACCGAGAGCTGGTGGATTTTGTTGAGGTCATCACGGTATCCGCCTATCGAAAGCAGGGTATCGAGGAGCTGAAGGAGGCCATCTTCCGTTATCTTCCGGAGGGACCCCGCTACTACGATGAGGAAACCGTCACGGACATGCCAATGCGGGAAATCGCAGCGGAGCTGATCCGGGAGCAGGCACTTTATAAGCTCAGTGAGGAGGTGCCTCACGGCATTGCCGTGCTGGTGGACGAGATGAAGCAGCGCCCCAGCGGACTCTGGGACATCAAGGCCACCATTGTCTGTGAGCGGGATGCGCACAAGGGCATCATCATCGGCAAGGGCGGCAGCATGCTGAAGCGCATCGGCACCGGTGCCAGAATCCAGATCGAGGATCTGGTGCAGGACAAGGTGAACCTGAGCCTCTTCGTGAAGGTCCGAAAGGACTGGCGGGAGAACACCGCCTACCTCAAGGAATACGGTTATCAGGAGGAGCGCTGAGGCGGCATGAAGGAGGACATCGTGCTGCACGGGCTGGTGCTGTCCGGCGCACCGGTCCGGGACTATGACAAGCGGCTCACCTTGCTCACCATGGAGGAGGGCAAGACCACGGTATGGGCTGCCGGCGCGAAGAAGCCGGGAAGTCCCTATATGGCGGCCTGCCGCAGCTTTGTTTTCGGCACTTTTTATGTGGGAAACGGCCGCAGCGGCTACAACCTGCACAGCGTGAAGGTTATTAATTATTTCGAGGAAATAGCGCTGGATCTGGAGCATGCCTGCTGCGGCGCCTATCTCCTGGAGCTGGCGGATTTTGTGAGCCAGGAGAAGCTGCCGGCAAAAGAAGCGGTGAACCTGCTGTATCTTTCGCTGAAGGCGATACTGAATCCCCATATCAGCGATGCGTTGGTACGTCGGATTTTCGAGCTTCGCATGCTGCTTTTGAACGGGGAGTATACGGAAAACCCGCCCCGGGAGGCCAGTGAAGCCTGCTGCTATGCCTGGCGCTACATTCTGACGGCGCCGCTGCCGAAGCTGTATACCTTTACACTGACGGAGGAGGTGCTGGCAGAGCTGGGCAGCAACATTGACCTGCTCCTGCGGGAGACGGTGCCGGTGCAGCTCCGCAGTCTGCGGCTTCTGGAAAGCCTGTCATGAAGAGGGACGGCATAGGTTTTTCTGGATTTTTCCGTGGAAGCGCGGTATGGTATAGAGAATCAAAGGAAACTACATTAAAGAGGATAATGCAATGGCTAAAAATTACACTATGGACACTATCGTTTCTCTGGCAAAGACCAGAGGCTTCGTATATCCGGGTTCAGAGATCTACGGCGGTCTGGCCAACACCTGGGATTACGGAAATCTGGGCGTTGAGCTGAAGAACAATGTGAAGAAGGCCTGGTGGAAGAAGTTCATTCAGGAATCGAAGTATAATGTCGGCATCGACTGTGCTATTCTGATGAACCCGCAGACCTGGGTCGCCTCCGGACATCTGGCTTCCTTCTCGGATCCTCTGATGGATTGTAAGGAGTGTCATTCCCGCTTCCGTGCCGATAAGCTGATCGAAGATTTCGCAGCGGAAAATGCCATGGAGCTGAACGGCTCTGTGGATGCCTGGTCCCATGAGGAGATGGAGAAGTTCATTGAGGATCACCAGGTGGCATGTCCGGACTGCGGCAAGCACAATTTCACCGGCATTCGTCAGTTCAACCTGATGTTCAAGACCTTCCAGGGCGTGACCGAGGATGCCAAGGATGCGGTTTATCTCCGTCCCGAGACAGCCCAGGGTATCTTTGTAAACTTCAAGAATGTACAGAGAACCTCCCGGAAGAAGCTGCCCTTCGGTATCGGACAGATCGGAAAGTCCTTCCGCAATGAGATCACACCGGGCAACTTCACCTTCCGTACCAGAGAGTTTGAGCAGATGGAGCTGGAGTTCTTCTGCAAGCCGGATACGGACCTCGAGTGGTTTGCATACTGGAAGCAGTTCTGTCAGGACTGGCTGCTGAATCTGGGCATTCCGCAGGAGATGCTGCGCGCAAGAGACCATGAGAAGGAGGAGCTGTCCTTCTACTCCAAGGCCACGACGGATCTGGAGTTCCTCTTCCCCTTCGGCTGGGGCGAGCTCTGGGGCATTGCCGATCGTACCAACTACGATCTGTCCCGTCATCAGGAGGTTTCCGGTCAGGATTTGACCTATTTCGATGATGAGACCAACGAGCACTACCTGCCCTACGTCATTGAGCCGTCTCTGGGTGCAGACCGTGTGACACTGGCCTTCCTCTGCGCAGCTTATGACGTGGAGTCTCTGGAGGGCGGTGACGAGAGAACCGTGCTGCACTTCCATCCGGCCATTGCCCCGGTGAAGATCGGTATTCTGCCGCTGTCCAAGAAGCTGGCAGGTCCGGCCACAGAGATTCACGATGAGCTGTCCAAGTACTGGTACTGCGAGTACGATGACAGAGGAAACATCGGAAAGCGCTACAGAAGACAGGACGAGATCGGTACACCGTACTGCGTGACCTACGATTTCGATTCCGAGAATGACCATTGCGTGACGGTTCGTGAGAGAGACAGCATGGAGCAGGTGCGTATGCCGATTTCCGAGCTGAAGGCATATTTCGAGGAGAAGCTGAGCTTCTGATCCTGATCCCCGGCTGGAGACATTTCATTACAAAGGAACAGACAAGAGACAGCAGAGGATGTGGGGAGCCGCGTTCTCTGCTGTCCTTTTTTTGCACCGGAGTCCGCATGGGTCCGGTGCGTGCTTGACATAGGAGAAGGCAATGAAGCATATCGGACTGATGGGCCGCGTGGTGATGAGCTTCATCATCAGTACGGTGCTGCCCATGGTACTTTTATATCTTTCGGTGCTGGGAAAAACCAGCATCCAGACCAATATCGTGATTCTCTTCTGGGCCGGCATTTTCCTGGTCGGCTGGATCTATATCGGCATTGTGCGGCCGGTGGATGAGCTGAAGGCCGCCGCGAAGCGCATCGAGTCCGGCGATCTGGATTTCACGCTGGAGGCGGAGACCAACGATGAGTTCGGGGAGCTGATGCAGGCCTTTGAAAGGATGCGGATCCGGCTGAAGGCCTCCCAGGAGGAGAAGCTCAGGAATGACCGGGAAAACAAGGAGCTGATTTCCAACATTGCCCATGATCTGAAGACGCCGCTGACCACCATCAAGGGCTATTCCGAGGGCATACTGGACGGGATCGCGGCCAGTCCGGAGAAGCAGCTTCGCTACATTCAGACGATCTACAACAAAGCCAATGAGATGAACCGTCTCATCGATGAGCTGAATTACTATGCGAAGATCGAGACCAACAAGATTCCCTACAACTTTGCCCATATCGACGTGCAGGAATATTTTTCCGACTGCGTGGATGAGATCGGCCTGGATCTCGAGTCCCGAGGCTATCAGTTCTGTTATGATAATGCTGTCGAGCCGGGAGTGGAGATGATCGCGGATCCGGAGCAGCTCCGGAAGGTGATCAGCAACATTGTGTCCAATTCCGTGAAATATATGGACAAAAAGGTCCCTCGGGTGGAGATCCATATCCGGGACGCCGGGGATTTCGTACAGGCGGATCTGTCGGACAACGGAAAGGGCATTGCGAAAAAGGATATACCGCTCATCTTTGAGCGCTTCTATCGGGCGGATGCCTCCCGGAATTCCAGGGCCGGTGGTTCCGGCATCGGCCTTTCCATCGTGAAAAAGATCATTGAGGACAGCGGCGGCAGAATCTGGGCCAGCAGCACTGAGGGAGAGGGCACCACGATTCATTTTGTGCTGCGGAAGTATGTGGTGCCGCGGAGTACGGTGCAGACGGATACGAATAAAGAACAGCGGGAGGTACGACATGGCGGAAAAAGATAAAACGGCAAAGAAAAGAATACTTATTATTGAAGACGAGCTGGCCATTGCAGAGCTGGAGCGGGATTATCTGGAGCTTTCCGATTTTGAGGTGGACATCGAGACCGACGGCAAGCAGGGACTGCAGCGGGCACTGGAAAATGATTACGACCTTCTGGTGCTGGATCTTATGCTGCCCGGTGAAGACGGCTTTGAGGTCTGTCGGCAGGTGCGTGAGAAAAAGAATATTCCCATTCTGATGGTATCGGCGCTTCGGGATGATATGGACAAGATCCGCGGACTGGGACTGGGAGCGGATGACTACATGACGAAGCCCTTCTCGGCCTCAGAGATGGTGGCCCGGGTCAAGGCGCATCTCAGCCGCTACGAGCGCCTGCTCGGCACCGGCCGGGAGGAAAACAACATCATTGAGATCCGGGGCATCCGCATCGACAGCACTGCCCGCCGGGTTTTTGTGAACGGCGAGGAGGTGAGCTTCACCACCAAGGAGTACGAGCTTCTGCTGTTCCTGGCCTCTCATCCCAACCGGGTGTTCACCAAGGAGGAGCTCTTCAAGGAGATCTGGAAGATGGATTCTGTGGGTGACATTGCCACGGTGACGGTTCACATCAAGAAGCTCCGGGAGAAGATCGAGGCCGGTGTGGGCAAGCCGCAGTACATCGAAACCATCTGGGGTGTCGGTTACCGCTTTAAGCTTTAGGATGACATGCTGTTGTATACAATAAGCACAAAAATAAAAATTATTTTCGTAAAAAGCGGGTAAACTGTAAAAAACGGGAAATTATCGGCATTTTATTCCATTGTTGCTCTTTACTAAAAAAAACTCATCGTATATAATCATCTATGGTGAATTTCTAAATCATGTACAATTTTGAATCACCGTCAGCGTACCTGTTCAGCAGCGTGCTTTTGGAATAGATGCCTATGGCAGGATGGCAACACAGAGAAATTTGAGGAGGATTAGCACAATGGGTAAGAAATGGGTTTACTTATTCACAGAGGGCAACGCAAACATGCGTGAGCTTCTCGGAGGAAAGGGTGCAAACCTGGCAGAGATGACCAACATCGGTCTTCCGGTACCGCAGGGCTTCACAATCACAACAGAGGCCTGCACACAGTACTATGAGGACGGTCGTGAGATCAATGATGAGATCATGGGTCAGATCAAGGAGCATATCGTAAAGATGGAAGAGATCACCGGCAAGAAGTTCGGTGACAAGGAGAATCCTCTTCTCGTTTCTGTTCGTTCCGGTGCGCGTGCTTCCATGCCCGGTATGATGGACACCATCCTGAACCTCGGTCTCAATGAGGACGTTGTAAAGGTTCTTTCCGAGAAGTCCGGCAATCCTCGTTGGGCTTGGGACTGCTACAGAAGATTCATCCAGATGTACTCCGATGTCGTTATGGAGGTTGGAAAGAAGTACTTCGAGCAGCTCATCGACAAGATGAAGGAAGAGAGAGGCGTTAAGCTCGATGTTGAGCTGACAGCTGATGATCTTCATGAGCTGGCTGAGCAGTTCAAGGCTGAGTACAAGGCTAAGATCGGCAAGGATTTCCCGGATGATCCGAAGGAGCAGCTGTACGGTGCCATCAAGGCCGTGTTCCGTTCCTGGGACAACCCTCGTGCAAACGTATACCGCCGCGACAACGATATCCCTTATTCATGGGGTACAGCCGTAAACGTTCAGTCCATGGCTTTCGGCAACATGGGTGATGACTGCGGTACCGGCGTTGCTTTCACAAGAGATCCGGCAACCGGCGCAAAGGGTCTGTTCGGTGAGTTCCTGACCAATGCACAGGGCGAGGACGTTGTAGCCGGCGTTCGTACACCGATGAAGATTTCCGAGATGGCTGACAAGTTCCCGGAGGCTTTCGAGGACTTCAAGAAGGTTTGCCAGACTCTGGAGTCTCATTACAGAGATATGCAGGATATGGAGTTTACCGTTGAGCACGGCAAGCTGTACATGCTGCAGACAAGAAATGGTAAGAGAACAGCTCAGGCTGCTCTGAAGATCGCCTGCGATCTGGTTGATGAGGGTATGAGAACCGAGGAAGAGGCTGTTGCCATGATCGATCCTCGTAACCTGGATACTCTGCTTCACCCGCAGTTTGATCAGAAGGCTGTTAAGGCTGCTACACCGCTCGGCAAGGGCCTTGGTGCATCTCCGGGTGCTGCCTGCGGTAAGGTTGTATTCACCGCTGATGATGCTGTTGCTTGGCATGAGAGAGGTGAGAAGGTCGTTCTGGTTCGTCTGGAGACATCTCCGGAGGATATCACCGGCATGAAGTCCGCTGAGGGTATTCTGACTGTCCGCGGCGGTATGACCAGCCACGCAGCCGTTGTTGCCCGTGGTATGGGTGAGTGCTGTGTATCCGGATGCGGCGACATTAACATGGATGAGGAGAACAAGAAGTTCACTCTGGCAGGAAAGACCTTCCACGAGGGCGACTTCATTTCCATCGACGGTACAACAGGAAACATCTACGAGGGCATCATCCCGACAGTAGACGCACAGATCGCCGGCGAGTTCGGACGCATCATGAGCTGGGCTGACAAGTACAGAAAGCTCGATGTAAGAACCAATGCAGATACACCGACAGATGCCAAGAAGGCACGTGAGCTGGGCGCACAGGGTATCGGTCTCTGCCGTACAGAGCATATGTTCTTTGATCCGGAGAGAATTGAAGCTTTCCGTGAGATGATCTGCTCCGATACTGTTGAGGAGAGAGAGGAAGCACTCGACAAGATCCTTCCTTATCAGCAGGGAGATTTCGAGGCACTCTTCGAGGCTATGGAGGGTGATCCCGTTACTATCCGTTTCCTGGATCCGCCTCTGCACGAGTTCGTTCCGACCACCGAGGAGGAGATCGAGAAGCTCGCTAAAGCAAAGAACAAGAGCGTTGAGGATATCAAGGCCATCATTACTTCTCTGCATGAGTTCAACCCGATGATGGGTCACAGAGGCTGCCGTCTGACTGTTACCTATCCGGAGATCGCAGCTATGCAGACCAAGGCTGTTATCCGCGCTGCCATCAATGTAAACAAGAAGCATTCTGAGTTCCAGGTTGTTCCTGAGATCATGATCCCGCTGGTTGGCGAGGTTAAGGAGCTCAAGTATGTTAAGAAGACTGTTGTTGAGACTGCAGATGCTGAAATCGCTGCTGCAGGCGTAGACATGAAGTATGAGGTTGGTACCATGATCGAGATCCCGAGAGCTGCTCTGACAGCTGACGAGATCGCCAAGGAAGCTGATTTCTTCTGCTTCGGTACAAACGATCTGACACAGATGACCTTCGGCTTCTCTCGTGATGATGCAGGTAAGTTCCTGAACGCTTACTATGATGCAAAGATCTACGAGCAGGATCCGTTCGCTAAGCTGGATCAGAACGGTGTCGGCAAGCTGATGAAGATGGCCATCGATCTTGGAAAGCCGGTAAATCCGGAGCTTCACTGCGGTATCTGCGGCGAGCACGGCGGTGATCCTTCTTCTGTTGAGTTCTGCCACGATATCGGTCTGGATTATGTATCCTGCTCACCGTTCCGTGTACCGGTTGCAAGACTGGCTGCTGCACAGGCACAGATCAAGAATCCGAGAAAGTAAGCTTCGCAGACTTTCGAATCAAAAAAATAATGGAACAGCTGTCTGAAAGCAGCCTGTTCCGTTCACGGGAGTTCCCTGCTTTGGCGGGGAACTCTTTTTGTGTATGATAGTCATGAAGAACGGTTATATTGAGTGACTTGACGCGAGCGCTTTAAAGTGATAAAAAGGTAATAATTAAATATAGCCAAACCATTGAGGCGGAGATAACGGCAGGTATGATCTCACAGAGAGTCCGGGATGCTGAGAGTCGGACAGAACTACAGCTTGTCAAATGGACCGCTGAGGGCGCAGTGAAAGGATGATAATCCATCCGAGTATTCTGCGACGTGAGGGAATACGTCAGTTTCCGGAGATATGTTGGTATCTCGCAGAGCAGCACGCATGGCGTGAAGCAGGGTGGCACCGCGAATAAATTCGTCCCTGGCAGAATATAACAATATTCTGCCGGGGACTTTTTGGTTGGCCCGGGCTTCGCGTGAGCTTGGCTCGCGGGGGCCCAGGACAGAAGCCGGATTAAATGGACAGAAGGGAGCCGAAAATCATGATTTATCCTGATTTTGAGGAAATGAAAAAATATATCGATGCGGGTGAATATAAGATCATGCCCGTCGCAAAGGAAATCCTTTCGGATTTCACCACACCCATAGCGGTGCTGCAGGTGCTGAAAAATGTATCGGATCATGTGTTTCTGCTGGAGTCCGTAGAGGATCGGGAGCGCTGGGGACGGTATACCTTCCTGGGCTTCGATCCGAAGCTGGAAATCACCTGCCAGAACGGACAGCTGAAGGCGGGGGCGCTGACCATTGAAACGCAGCATCCGGACGACTATATACGGCAGATCCTCAGAGAATACCGGAGTCCGAAGATACCGGGACTGCCCTCCTTTACCGGCGGTCTGGTGGGGTATTTCTCCTATGATTATCTGAAATATTATGAGCCGTCTCTTCGTCTGGATGCGGAGGACACGGAGAGCTTCAAGGATGTGGATCTCATGCTCTTTGATGAGGTGATTGCCTTCGATAATCTGCTGCAGAAGATCATCCTCATCGTAAATGTGAAGCTGTCGGAGGGCGAGGCCGCTTACCATCGTGCCGAGCTTCGGCTGCGGCATCTGGAGGAGCTGATTCGGAGCGGAGAAAAGAAAAAGGATGTGCCTGGACGGCTGCTGAGTGAGGTGACGCCCTACTTCGATTCACCGCAGTACTGCAGCATGATCGAGAAGGCGAAGCACTACATTCATGAGGGAGACATTTTCCAGATCGTGCTGTCCAACCGACTGGAGGCGAAATATGAGGGCACTCTGCTGAATACCTACCGGGTGCTGCGGACCCTGAATCCCTCACCCTATATGTTCTACTTTGCCAGCAGCGATCTGGAGGTGGCCGGGGCCAGCCCGGAAACGCTGGTGAAGCTGGAAGACGGTGTGCTGCATACCTTCCCGCTGGCGGGCACGCGGCCGCGCGGCAAGACACCGGAGGAGGATCTCGCACTGGAGAAGGATCTTCTTGCAGATGAAAAAGAGTTAGCTGAGCATAACATGCTCGTGGATTTGGGCCGGAATGATATCGGCAGAATCAGCCGCTTCGGCTCCGTGAAGGTAGAAAAGTATCACGAAATTGAGCGCTTCTCGCACGTGATGCACATCGGCTCCACGGTGCGGGGCGAGCTCAGGGAGGACTGTGATGCACTGGATGCGGTCGGCTCGATCCTTCCGGCAGGTACGCTTTCAGGCGCACCGAAGCTCCGGGCCTGCCAGCTCATCAATGATCTGGAAAATAACAAGCGCGGCATTTACGGCGGCGGCGTCGGCTACATCGACTTCAGCGGAAACCTGGATCTCTGCATTGCCATCCGGCTTGCTTATAAGAAGAACGGACGGGTATTCATTCGTTCCGGCGCCGGCATTGTGGCGGATTCCGTACCCGAGAAGGAATATCAGGAGTGCATCAACAAGGCGGCTGCCGTGGTGACGGCCCTGAAGAAGGCAGAGGAGGCAGACTTATGATTCTTCTCATCGACAATTATGACAGCTTCACCTACAACCTGTACCAGATGCTTGGCGAGATCACGCCGGACCTGAAGGTCATCCGCAATGATGCCATGACCGTGGCAGAGATCGACGCACTGGCGCCCGCCGGCATTATCCTGTCCCCGGGTCCCGGGCGGCCGGAGGATGCGGGCATCTGCCCGGAGGTGATCCGGGAGCTGCGCGGCAAGTACCCGATGCTGGGTGTTTGTCTCGGCGAGCAGGCCATCTGCACCGTCTACGGCGGCAAGGTCGGCTATGCGACCCGGCTCATGCACGGCAAGCAGTCTGCGGCAAAGCTGGATCTCAGCAGTCCGCTGTTCCGGGGTCTGCCGGAGGAGATTCTGGTGGCGCGTTATCATTCGCTTGCGGCGGAGGCGGACAGCCTTCCCGGCACGGGACTTCTGGTGACGGCAGAGACGGCGGCAGGTGAAGTGATGGCGGTGGAGGACCGGGAGAGAAATGTCTTCGGCGTTCAGTTCCATCCGGAATCCATCATGACACCGGAGGGCGGACAGATACTTCGGAATTTCGTGGCCATCACGAGACAGGGGGCAGAGGCGTGAACATATTAAATGAAATTGCGGACTATGCCCGGCTGAGAGTGGCTGAAAAGAAAAAGACACTGCCCCTTGAAGCAGTCCGCCGGCAGGCGGAGTCCATGAACATGGAAACCGGTTTCTCCTTTGAAGCGGCACTGAAGAAGCCGGAAATCAGCTTCATCTGCGAATGCAAGAAGGCGTCCCCTTCGAAAGGACTTATCGCACCGGACTTCCCGTATCTGGAGATTGCGAAGGCGTACGAGGACGCCGGGGCCGCCGCTATTTCCTGTCTCACCGAGCCGAAATGGTTTCTGGGACGGGACGAATACCTGCAGGAGATTGCGGCAGCGGTGAAGATCCCGGTGCTCAGGAAGGACTTCACCATTGATCCGTATATGATCTACGAAGCGAAGTGTCTGGGGGCTTCGGTGGTACTGCTGATTGCGGCGCTGCTGTCGGAGACAGAGCTTCGGGAATACATACAGATCGCCGACAGTCTGGGGCTTTCGGCCATTGTGGAGGCGCATGACGAAGAGGAAATCGCGCATGCTGCGGCTGCCGGAGCCAGAATCATCGGCGTCAACAACCGGAACCTGAAGGATTTCACGGTGGACATTCACAACAGCATAAGGCTTCGGCATCTGGTGCCCGACAGCATTTCCTTCATCGCGGAAAGCGGCATCAAGACACGTGCGGATGTGGCGGAGCTGCTGGCGCATCGGATCAACGGCGTTCTTATCGGGGAAACCCTGATGCGGGCGGAGAACAAGAGGGAAATGCTGGCAGCGCTGCGGCCAAAGCTGGGCATCCTGTAAATATAAGCGGGAAGAGAGGAGAAAAATATGATTAAGGAAGCGATTCAGAAAATTGTCGGAAAGGGCGATCTCAGCTATGAGGAAGCCTACGGCGTTATGAATGAGATCATGAGCGGCGAGACCACACCGACGCAGAATGCAGCTTTTCTGGCGGCGCTGTCCACAAAGTCCACGAAGGCGGAGACCATCGAAGAAATCTCCGGCTGTGCGGCTGCAATGCGGGAGCATGCCACACCGGTGCCGCATCCGGGCATGGAGGTGCTGGAAATTGTCGGTACCGGCGGAGACGGCGCCCATACCTTTAATATCTCCACCACCAGTGCAATGGTGGTGGCTGCCGGCGGCATCAAGGTGGCGAAGCACGGCAACCGGGCGGCTTCCTCTCTTTCCGGTACGGCTGACTGCCAGGAGGCATTGGGCATCAACATCCAGCAGGATCCGGAGAAGGCCCTGCAGCTTCTGAACGATGTGGGTGTCTGCTTCTTCTTCGCCCAGAAGTATCATGCAGCCATGAAGTATGTGGGTGCAATCCGCAAGGAGCTGGGCTTCCGTACCGTATTTAACATTCTCGGACCGCTGACCAATCCGGCCTGCCCGGAGTACTATCTCCTCGGTGTTTATGACGAGTATCTGGTGGAGCCGGTGGCGAAGGTGCTGGATAAGCTGGGCGTGAAGCGGGCTCTGGTGGTTTACGGCCAGGACAAGCTGGATGAGATTTCTGTTTCTGCGAAGACGACAGTCTGTGAGCTGAAGGACGGCTATTACCGGACCACGGAGATTGCGCCGGAGGATTTCGGTCTGGCGCGCGGCCTGAAGGAGGAGCTGGTGGGCGGTACACCGCAGGAAAATGCGGAAATCACCCGGCAGATTCTTTCCGGTAAGCTGCAGGGCACAAAGCGGAATGCGGTGCTTCTGAACGCAGGTGCTGCCCTCTATGTGGGCGGCAAGGCCGCAAGCATCGGCGAAGGCGTGAAGCTCGCAGCGGAGCTCATTGACAGTGGCAAGGCAGCAGAGACACTGGAGCGCTATATTGCAGCCTCCAACGCCTGAAGGGAGTAAAATGCAGACAAAGATCAAGTTCTGCGGCATCCGTCGGCGGGAGGACATTGCAGCGGTAAATGCGCTGCGGCCGGACTATGTGGGCTTTGTGTTCTGGCCGGGCAGCAGCCGGGCGGTGGATGAGAAAACGGCCTCGGCGCTTCGAAAGCTGCTGGACCCGAACATCCGCACGGTGGGCGTCTTTGTGGACGAGGTGCCGGAGCGTGTGGCAGGGCTTGTGCATCGGGGCGTGATTTCTGTGGTGCAGCTGCATGGCCATGAGGATCGTGCCTATGTCCGGCAGCTCCGGGGACTGCTCGGCGGCAGCGGCGAAATCTGGCAGGCCTGTATCGTGAAGAGCCGGGAGGAGCTCCGGGCAGCGGCCCAGAGTCCGGCGGACCGGCTTTTGCTCGATGCAGGTCGTGGTGAGGGCACGGCCTTTGACTGGAATCTGCTGCGGGACTTCCCGCTGCCGTATTTTCTGGCAGGCGGCCTCACGGCGGGCAATGTCGGCCATGCTATACGAAGGCTGCATCCCTATGGTGTGGACGTGAGCTCTGCCATTGAGACAGACGGGGTCAAGGATCCGGTGAAAATGGAGGCTTTTTCCCGGGCTGTGCGGGAGGCGGAGCGAATCGGCTGAAGCCCGGCAGCAGAGGCGAAGACATTTGCCTGAGGGAAAGGCAGGAAAGGATAAGGAAAAAGCGATGACAAATCAGGAAGGAAGATTCGGCGTTCACGGTGGGCAGTACATCCCCGAGACGCTGATGAATGCGGTGATCGAGCTGGATGCCGCATACAAGAAGTACAAGGACGATCCGGACTTTAACCGGGAGCTGACGGAGCTGTTCAATGAGTATGCGAATCGTCCGTCACGGCTTTACTATGCGCGGCGCATGAGCGAGGATCTGGGCGGCGCGAAGATCTATCTGAAGCGTGAGGATCTGAACCATACCGGTGCGCACAAGATCAACAACGTGCTGGGACAGGCGCTGCTGGCCAAGAAGATGGGCAAGACCCGCCTGATTGCCGAGACCGGTGCCGGACAGCACGGCGTGGCAACGGCAACCGCTGCGGCGCTCTTCGGCATGGAGTGTGTGGTCTTCATGGGAGAGGAAGACATTAAGCGGCAGGCGCTGAATGTATATAAGATGCGTCTTCTGGGCTCTGAGGTGGTGTCGGTTACCAGCGGTACCGGCACACTGAAGGACGCGGTTTCCCAGGCTATGCGTGAGTGGACCAGCCGGATTGACGACACGCATTACTGCCTCGGCTCCGTGATGGGACCGCACCCCTTCCCGACAATTGTGCGGGATTTCCAGGCGGTGATTTCCCGGGAGATCAAGGCACAGCTCTATGAGAAGGAGGGACGTCTTCCGGATGCGGTGATCGCCTGCGTGGGCGGCGGCTCCAATGCCATCGGCGCTTTCTATCATTTCATTGACGATCCCAGTGTGCAGCTCATCGGCTGCGAGGCTGCGGGACGCGGCATTGATACCTTTGAGACCGCTGCAACCGTCAATACGGGCCGTCTCGGCATTTTCCACGGCATGAAGTCCTACTTCTGCCAGAATGAGTACGGTCAGATCGCGCCGGTATATTCCATCTCCGCCGGTCTGGACTACCCGGGCATCGGACCGGAGCACGCTTATCTTCATGACATCGGCCGTGCCCAGTATGTACCTGTAACCGACAGCGAGGCCGTAGAGGCCTTTGAGTATCTGTCGAAGATCGAAGGCATTATCCCGGCTATCGAGTCTGCCCATGCGGTGGCTTATGCCATGAAGCTGGCACCCACCATGGGGAAGGACAAAATCATCGTTGTGAACATCTCCGGCAGAGGAGACAAGGACTGTGTATCTGTAGCACGTTTCAGAGGGGAGGATCTTGTAGAATGAGCCGCATCCAGAAGGCCTTTCAGGGCCATAAAGCATTTATTCCGTTTGTAACCTGTGGCGATCCGGATCTGGAGACCACAAAGGAGATCGTCCGCGCCATGGTGAAGAACGGGGCGGATCTCATTGAGCTGGGCATTCCCTTTTCCGACCCTACGGCAGAGGGACCGGTGATCATGGAGGCAGACCTGCGGGCACTGCAGTCCGGCACCACCACAGATACGGTCTTTGAGATGACGAAGGAGCTTCGCGCCGAGTTTGACATCCCCTTTGTGTATATGACCTATGCTAATGTCGTCTATTCCTACGGTACGGAGCGGTTCATGGAAAGGGCTGCCGCGGCCGGTATTGACGGTCTGATTCTGCCGGACGTACCCTTCGAGGAGAAGGAGGAGTTCCAGGAGCCGGCAGAAAAGTACGGCATTGACCTTATTTCTATGATTGCGCCGACCTCCGAGGACAGAATTGCTATGATCGCAAAGGAGGCAAAGGGTTTCATCTATGTCGTGTCCTCCCTGGGTGTGACCGGTGTGCGTTCGGAGATCACCACGGATATCGGCGCCATGGTGAAGCTGGTGAAGTCTGTCAGCTCCGTGCCCTGTGCCGTGGGCTTCGGCATTTCTGACCCGGCCCAGGCGAAAAAAATGGCGGCCCTCAGCGATGGCGCCATTGTGGGCTCTGCGGTCATGAAGCTCGTGGCAAAGGACGGCAAGGAGGCACCGGCCTCCGTGGGTGCTTATGTGAAGGAAATGGCAGAAGCAGTACATGCTTGATACAGGCCGCTGTATGCCTTAGCGGGAGTGAAGAAGTTTGCATCAGGCAAACTTCGTAACGAGCAGACGACTCTTCCAAAGGGAGAGTCGCTTGCCGTAGGCAAGTTCATCGAGAGCTACAAGCTCGAGATGAATCGTGAAAAATCCCGGTGCAGGTTATCCTGCACCGGGATTTTTTGTGGCTGAGTTTTGATTTTGTGTTATTTGTTGCTGACCACGAAGGGCTTCCGGTAGAAGGGCATCACATTGGCGATGGCCTTTTCTGCGGCCTTGCTGCGGGCAGACACCACGGCCACGGGACGACCGTTGCCGAAGTCCTGCGCCACTGTGGAAATGTTGGCGAAGGTGGGCTGAATGCCGTGGATGTGGCTGACAATTACAGCGTAGCAATCTTCACCGTTCACTGTGGTCTCACGAAGGTAGGCGGCGGAGACATTGGGATCCATCTTCACATACTCATGGATGGCGTCCACCAGCTCGCCGAAATCACCTGTGGGCTCCCGGAACTCCGGCTCACCTTCCATTTCCACCGGCGTCATCTCCATTTCCTCGGAAGCGGCTACGCGAACGGCATCGGACAGCAGCTTTCTGCCCAGGATCAGGCTGTCGGAGTTAATGTTGATGACCACACCGGAGATGCGGGGATCGTTCATGCACATGCCGGCCAGCTGACGGAAGGACAGCACAGCCAGCCGAGCCTCTTCCTCGCTCCAGAGCTTCACCTTCTCCTTGCTGGTGAAGAGAGCATAGTAGTGATGCTTCTCGTTGTCGGAAACGATGGCAAAGGCGGGCTTGGAATCCTCGCCTTCACCGGTGATCTTCATGGGGCTGTAGAATCTGGCCTCATGGATCAGGAGATCAATGAACTGCTCCTGTGCGGCCTGGGTGTTTTCTGACTTCAGGGTCTGGATGGCGGCCTCGAAGCGCTCGTTGTTTACTGTGGGCTTATTTGCCATAAAAGGAATCCTCCTGTGAAAGTTCTTGGTGCCTGATTGGCGTTGCAAAGCAATGTGACGCCGCTAAATATTTGTTTATTCTAGCATATTTGTGCCGGGGAAACAAGAGACGGGGCTGCGACGGCAGAATGAATAAGTTTGTATGATTATTTGACAAGGATGACAAGTATTTAACTTTTCTTGACGGATTTTCTGCGAGGAATTAGGATGATTTCTGTATACAAGAGACGATGTCAGGAGGAGTGAAAAATTATGGGTGTACATGTATTAGATGAGGCGCAGAGATGCCTGCACTGTAAAAAACCGAGATGCCGTGAGGGCTGTCCGATCCATACCAATATCCCGGAGATGATTCAGCGGCTGCTGGATGAGAAAATGATGGATGCGGCCGAGATGCTCTTTCTGAACAATCCCCTGTCCATAGTCTGCTCTCTGGTCTGCGATCACGAGAAGCAGTGCGAGGGGCATTGCGTTCGGGGCATCAAGGGCGCGCCGGTGCATATTTCTGCCATTGAGCAGTACATTTCCAATGCCTGCTTCGAGCGGATCAAGCTGGAAATGCAGCCCTCCAACGGCATGAAGGTGGGTGTCATCGGTGCCGGGCCTGCCGGCATTACCATCGCAGTGATTCTGGCGCAGCGCGGCTATAAGGTGACTATTTTCGAGGGCCGTGACAAGCTGGGCGGCGTTATGCGCTACGGTATCCCGGAGTTCCGTCTGCCTAAGTCCATTCTGGATCGTTACGGAAAGAAGCTGCAGGAGCTGGGAATTCTGTTCCGTCCCAACTTTAATATCGGCGGCTCCGTCAGCATCCATGATCTGTTTAAGGACGGCTATCGTTCCGTTTTCGTGGGTACCGGCGCATGGCGTCCCCGGCGTCTGCTGATTCCCGGTGAGACCTTCGGTAATGTTGCCTATGCCATCAATTATCTGACCAACCCGGATGTCTATGATATCGCCGGAAAGCGGGTATGTATCATCGGTGCAGGCAATGCCGCCATGGATGTGGCGCGGACGGCCATTCGTCATGGTGCCCAGGATGTAACGGTGTATTCCGTGACGGAGATTCCGGCGGCCTCTCCCAAGGAGGTCGAGTATGCCAAGCTGGACGGTGTGCACTTTGAGTGCCTGAAGACGGCAGTGGAAATCAAGGATGCATCTCTCGTAACCTGCCCCGTAAGCTGGGATGAAGAGGGACATATGGTGAAGGACGAAGGCCAGCTGGAGGAGGTTGCCTGCGATTTCGTCATCATTTCCATCTCCCAGGTGCCGAAGGATCGCCTGGTTTCCCGGGACAAGGAGCTGAAGCTCAGTGACAAGGGCACACTGCAGACCGATGAGCACGGCGAGACCACAATGCCCGGCGTTTTCGCCTCCGGCGACGTGGTGACCGGTGCCAAGACGGTGGTAGAGGCCGTGGAGTGCTCCAAGCGAATTGCGGATGATATGGATAAGTACATGAAGGGGCTAGGGGCATAAGAGGATTGCGAGAGCGCAGAGCGCAGCAATCCGTGTGTTCGTTTGGGCTTTGCTCCAACAGCATTTATATGGTGATTCAGAAGGCTTTGCGATGTGCAAAGCCTTTTTGTGTGGGCGTTTTCATTCCTGATCATAATGCCGGAGAAGACAAAGGATAAGATCTCTCATGGAGTCGGAGAAGAAGGCATTTTTTCGGTAGGCTACGGCAATATGAAACGGAACCGGTGGGTTTAGCGGAATGTCGATAAAGCGTTTCGGATCGCGGCGCTCCGTTGGCAGAAAGGCGAGTCCCTGATGATTTGCCACCATGGTTGCAATGGTATCCAGGCCGCTGATTTCGCAGAGAATGCGCGGCTGGAACTGCTGCGCGGCGAAATATTGTTCCGACAGCTGATGCAGCATGGTGCCGGGAGGACTTAGGATAAAGAATTCCTGTGACAGCAAACGAAGATCCACGCCGTTTTTCTGGAATGTTCGGGCGCAGGGGTGGCCGATTGGCAAAAAGAGACGAAGCTCTGAGGTACGCAGCAGAATGAAGTCCAGAAGACTGCTTTCTAATCCTGCAGTGGACAGGATTGCGAGGTCTGCCATGCCGTTCATGAGATATTCCCGGGCGACGTCGGCAGTGCCGTAGGTGGTACGGACGAACAGCTCGGGATGGTCGATGATGAAATGCGACAGAAGCTCAGGAATTTCCGGCAGAAGTGCATTGTTATAGACGAGGCTGATTTCACGCTTTTGTTTTTGTGCGAGATTTTCGATGTCTTTTTGTGCCTGGCGATAAATGGATAGGACTGCCTGTGCGCCGTTTACATAGATTTTTCCGGCTTCGGTTAGACAGAGGCGCCGGTCACGCTTTTCAAAAAGTGGTGTTTCCAGCTCCTGCTCAAGCTTCCGCAGCTGCTGGCTCAGTGCTGACTGAGAAACAGAGAGACGTTGGGCAGCTTTCTGCTGGCTGCCTTCCTTTGCAATGGCAAGGACATATTCCAAAAGATGTGTATTCATAAGACAAACTCCCTGTCGATTTCAGCTGTCAATGCATTGGTGAAGCTCAGATAGGATGGCTCTTTCGCGGTATGTCTCGAAAGATAGGAGATATAACGCTCGGCTTCTGAGAGCTGATGCCCTTTTTTGTGGATTTGAACCAGAAAGAGATAGATCCGCGGCGTCAAAGAGAAGAAGCGAAGCTCCTGCTTTTCGACCTCGATCACTGACTGAGGAAGAAATCCGATGCCGGCACCGCGTTTGATCATATTTCGAATCACGAGATTGTTGTCCGATTCATAGACAATGGTCGGGTAAATGTCGTTGGAGTAAAAATAGCCGTCGGCCAGTGTCCGTACAGTATTGTTTTTAGAAAGCAGCACGAAGGAGGCATCGCGGATATCGTCTGCAGAAACGAAGGGCAGCGGCGCACCCGGAACACCGCCGCGCGCGGCCAGCGGGTGAAAGAGCGGAACCGCCAGCACCAGTTCTTCCCGCCAGTTTGGAATATAGTCAAAGTCAGGATCATCCAGTTCTGCACAGCTGCCGAAGGCGAAATCCAGCGTTCCGTTTTGTATAAGTGAATGCAGCTCATAGGTATATGCCTCGCGCAGCTCGAGTCGGATATCCGGATAGCGGCGGGAGAAGGCCGGGTAAATGCTGGCAAAAAGGGAAGCGCCCCGGAGTGGCGTGGCACCGATGGTGAGCGTCCGTTGCTCTGTATGACGGAGACGATGAATGGAGAGATAGGTTTGATCATGGATCTGCAGGATTTTTCGTGCCGCATCCAGATAGATGCGGCCGGCCGGGGTGGGTACCAGCCGCTTTTTGTCCCGGTAAAAAAGATCAGTTCCGAGGTTGCGCTCTAATCTGGAGAGAAAAATGCTGAGGGTGGGCTGAGAGACCGAGAGCTGCCGCGCGGCAGCCGACAGATAGCCTGTTTCGGCAATTTTTGAGATGTATAGCATATCTTTAATATCCATAGAAGAAAGCCCCTTAGATACAGTGAAACCAAAGACATTTTCCTGCGAAACTGCGAATTTTACGAAAGATACTGTAGCATAAGGATAATAAGATGTATAGCTTTTGCTTATAATTTAAATAGGCGAGTACGGATTGTGAAGCGTTTCACATTGACCTATACTCAAAGCATAAGGAGTCTATAGACGGGGGATGTGTGCGGACTGCAGACCGCACATGCAAAAGCTTTTAAGGAGAATTGAAATGACACCGCAGATTATCATTACCTTATGCATTATTGCTTTTATGGTGATTATGCTTTTGACACACAAGATCGCTTACGGCATGACTGCGATGATCTGCTGTACGCTGTTCGTTCTGACCGGCGTGGCAGATCTGAAGACCGCTTTTTCCGGCTTTTCCAGCAGTACAACCATCATGGTGGCGACAATGATTGTCGTTGCAACGCAGCTGAGCCGTACCAGTGTGATTCACAAAATGAGAGGCGTGCTGGAGAGCATGCAGGGCAAGCAGGAAATTGTGATCATGCTGACCATGTTTGCCGTTACCGTTGTGCTTTCTCAGTTCATGGGCCAGGTGGCCTGCCTGTCCATCATGCTGTTGTTCGTACAGACACTTGATGAGGACAGCAACCTGTCACCGGCGAGAATGCTGTTTGCCGTATGTACACTGAATACCATCTGGACCGCGAAGGTTCCCGTTGCCATGGGTGCAACCATGCCGGGCACCATCAATTCCTTCTTTGAGGGTGTGGCACCGGAGTATGCGATTGGTATCGCAGATTATTTCAAGGCAGCAGCGATTCCGGGACTTGTTGGATTTATTTACTGCATTGTTGCATTCCGTCTCATTCCGAAGCAGACTATGAAGAAGGAAAATGTGAAGGAAGTGAAGGAGCAGCAGGCGATTTCCAAGAGAGATGAGTACATCATCTTTGGCGTATTTATCGCAATCATGGCAGCCTTCTTCCTGTCTGATTTCGTTCCCAAGGACATTCAGAATGTAATGCCGGTGGCCGGCGTGCTTGTTCTGCTGTTGACCGGTGTGCTGGATCTCCAGTCCTGTCTGAAGACCATTACCGGTGACATCGTATTCCTGATTGCAGGTATGTCGGCAGTTTCTACTGTTCTTGGCAACACCGGTGTAGGTGAGCTGATCGGTGAGACTGTGCTGAAGATTCTGGGCGGTCATCCGGCTCCCATTTTCGTAGTAGCTGTTTTCTGTATTGTGACCGCAGTGATGACCAACTTCCTTTCCAACATGGGAACCATGGCGCTGATGATTCCGATTGCTGCTTCCACGGCATTGGCCGGCGGCTTCAATGTGCAGACCGTGGTGCTGGTAACCGCTGTATCTGCATGGATGGCTTTTGTCATGCCCACAGGCTGCTCCGGCTCCATGATCGCTTTCGGTACCGGTAACTTCA
Organism: uncultured Lachnospiraceae bacterium; assembly: GCA_964548305.1. Lineage (GTDB taxonomy): Bacteria > Bacillota > Clostridia > Lachnospirales > Lachnospiraceae > Oribacterium. The sequence continues at coordinate 1,669 of CAZJQX010000015.1, read as the reverse complement.
GCGCTGCTCAGACACTGAAATTCACAGTTCCGCTTTTTATTTTGGAAGTGGTATCATTGATTATCAGTACAACACTGTTTTTCCCGATTTACGCATAAGGAGGCATGAGAAATGAAGGGGATTTTTGAACCCGGTATTCAGGAAAAGACCATTAACCTGATAGATAATGTTGTCTACTCCCATGTAAAGGATCTGGAGGGAAATCCGCTGGATCTCAAGCTTTCTGTGATGCTGCAGAACGGCAATTCTGAGATGCGGGCTGCAGCAGGCGAGGATGATCCCCGAGAGGATCACAGCCCCAAGCCGGCACTTGTCTGGATTCCGGGCGGCGGCTGGCGTGGTGCGGATAAAAATCTGATGCTGGGCGAGATGGCAGAATATGCTAGGGCCGGCTATGTGGTGGTTTCCATCTATTACAGAAGCTCTGCACAGGGCAAGTGGCCGGACCAGCTGGAGGATGTGAAGACAGCGATCCGCTTCGTGAAGGCGAATGCGGCAAAATATGAGATTGATCCGAATCGTATCGGCGTGTTCGGACGTTCTGCAGGCGGCCATCTGGCAGCCTTTGCGGGACAGAATCTGAGCGGATTTGATACAGAGGAGTGGAGCGAGCAGAACTCTGATGTGCAGGCGGCAATTGATTTCTTCGGACCTGTGGACGTGGAAGCGGATATGATTTCGGAGAAGGCACGTCTGAATGATCCGAGCTTCCGCTGGCATCGTCTTGAGGATACGCATGGCGGCGCCCTGATCGGCGGCGATCCGGAAACGATGGTAGAGCGTTCCAAGAAGGCAACACTGACCTATTATGTCAATGACGGTATGGCGCCGTTGATGATTCTTCACGGCGATAATGATCCACTGGTACCGGTAGAGCTGAATAGCGACCATCTGTATGAAAAACTCTGTGAGATGGGACTCGAGGATCGCTGTGAATACTATGTGATTCCGCATGCCGGACACGGTACAAGAGAATTCTTTCAGCCTGCGACCAAGAAGCTGACCATTGAATTCTTTAACAAACATCTGAAGTAAAGTGAGAGACTGATTTCCATTTTCAGCTGAAGAGGCTCCGACGTTATATCGCCGGGGCCTCTTGCTGTCAGGATTCCAAATTCGAGGCCACTATTTTCCCCAGACGCTGATAAAAGGCATGTCTTCTGCGGAGACGCTTGCGTTCTGCCTCTGTCCGGTACAGAAGGTACAGGCCGAAAAGTATCAGAAGATTTCCGACAAAGCGGATTTCGGTCCACATGGACAGAGCACCCAGCAGTCCGAGCACGATCATCATTACAGTCAGCATTTCGAATGTTTTTAACGTGATTCTCATAATATTCACCTATTATCCCTTCGACACGAAACATATATTCGATATGCATACTATAGCACAACACCTATGTTTTGTAAACGGCTGTTTTTAAAATAATTGTTCCGCAAATATTCTTTTTTAGAATATCCATTTCGCGAAAACTTGTTGTTGGGAATATCGGCTTGGCTGGAGATGCGGATTTTTGCTATAGTTAACGCAGATGGAGGGAATGCGTATGAACTTTCAACAGCTGAAATATTTCAAGACGGTGTTTGAGTGTGAGAACACAACGCGGGCAGCAGAAATTCTGATGATTTCACAGCCGGCGGTTTCACTTGCCGTGCGCGAGCTTGAGGCGGA
>CAZJQX010000014.1:30036-35739 GCA_964548305.1 uncultured Lachnospiraceae bacterium | reverse complement strand
ACAGAAATCCAAAAACAAAAATAAATCTGTTTTTAAGGCGGATCTCAAATTCCAGACCGCATCGGCAAACCCGGCGAAAGCCGGCGACGCAAAGCTATAGGGACTGTAAAATGTCAGCCAGCTGCAATCCGAATTGAATATCGAAAATTTGGATTCTCTTGCTGACTCCTGAAATAGGAGTTACGTATGAAAAACTTAGTCAGAAAAATCGTCATCATGACATTCGTTCTTGCAGCTGCATTCTCAATGACAGCTTTCGCAGGAAGCGAGCAGGGAAATGCTGCATTCGAAAAGGTGAATGAGATTCGCGAAGCCAACGGTCTTCAGCCCCTTACATGGGACGACAGCATTGAAGCAGCCGGCAACGTAAGAGCAGAGGAAATCTCCAGAAGCTTCTCTCATACAAGACCTGACGGAACCGCTTGGTACACTGCAAACGAGAACGTTCTCTATGGTGAGAACCTGGCTGAGTATTATGACAGCGCGGAAGAAGTTGTTGATGCTTGGATGGCTTCTCCGGATCACAAAGCCAACATCCTGAGCGACCAGTTCACAACAGGCGCCATTTCTGTATATCAGCAGAATGGCAAGACCTATTGGGCTGAGGAGTTCGGTATGTAATAGACGCGGTTAGAGACCGACAAAAGTCGGACTTTAATTCATACTCTTTTTCAAATCCCCGATGGACATTGTTCATCGGGGATTCCTTAATGTCTCATCTCCGTAACGTTAAACATTTACAAAAATTCATCGAATTTTTAAGCTGTTTTATAAGTGCTTATGTGTTAATATTCAGTCATAAAAACGCGGGATTAAAATGCTCTGTGAATTCCACATTTGATTGGAGACTGAAAATATGAAGACAGCAAGAGAAGAAAAGAAGAATGTAAGCGGCACGTTTATCGTGGACATCCAGTATCAGGAGAACTCCACCTGGCAGGGAAAGGTTACCTGGGCCGACCGCAAGAAGGAGCAGTACTTCCGCAGCGCCCTGGAGCTGATTCGCATGATCGATGGTGCGCTGACAGAGGGACAGTCCGATGATGAATAAGGAGCTGCAGAACCGCCTGTATGCCGTAAATCTGATCTTGGTGGCCGTGGATGAGAAGATTGGCAGTGATTACAGGGGACGTATATACACGAAATATGAGAAGGAGCCGCGCAGCTTTAACGGCATGGGCGAGATGATCAACCTGATGGATGCCCAGTATGACCGTTGGAACTTTCCACAGAGTGCTTCCATTAACCGCGCCTTTACCCGGCGGGGCTTCCAGAAAAATGCGGCGCGGGTACATTCGCAGCAGTCGCTGATTGAGTACGCAGATACTGTGCCTCATTATGATGCCATTTTTACGGAGCAGGGGAAGCTGGGCAGCTTTTATGTGCAGACCCGCTTCCGCCAGAATGCCACCTGGCAGGGCGACGTCTACTGGCTCGAAGGAGACCGCTGGAGCGGTTTCAGCAGTGCCCTTGAGCTTATGAAGCTTATGGACGATGCTTCAGAAGAAAAAGAGCAAAAACTTAAATCATTGTCTTGACGCGGCTTTTATACATTGGAATATGCATAAAAACTGTGCTATCATCAAAGAGACCCATTGCCAATCGGCAATGCGGTCTCTTTCTTAGTATAAGCGGGAGGGAAAGATCATGAAAATGAAACGATTGGGCGAGATGCTGATTGAGCTTGGCCTCATCAATGAGGAGCAGCTGCAGCAGGCCATTGCATTTCAAAAGCAGGATAATGATCGTCTCGGTACGGTGCTGGTGAAGCACGGCTTTATAACGGAGGCGCAGCTTATTGACACCCTGCGCATGCAGCTGGGCATCGACTACATTGACCTGACCAAGGTGGATATAGATCCGGAAATGTCGAAGCTTCTGCCGAAGAACTTCGCGCAAAAGGAGAAGGTGGTGCCGGTGCGTACCGTGAAGGGCGTGCTGTATCTGGCCATGGCGGATCCCATGAACTTCATGGCGCAGGAGGAGGCGGCCCGAATTTCCCGGAAGAAAATCGTGCCGATGATTGCCGGAAATGCTGCTGTGGTGCGTGCCATTAATACCCTGTATGGTAATGAAGGCGCTGCCGAGGCCATGGCTCAGATGCGGGCGGAGGCCGGCATTGCCCCGGAGGCGGTGACCGCGGCGGAGGAAGAGCCCAAGGACAATGCGCCGACGATCCGTCTGGTGAACTCCATTATCGAACGGGCTGTCCGGGAAAATGCTTCCGACATCCACTGGGAGCCGGGAGAGGAGGATCTGGTGATCCGCATGCGTATTGACGGTAAGCTCCACCGTATTCTTACGATTCCTCGGAACCTTCAGGATTCCGTCATTTCCCGACTGAAAATCATGTCCAAGCTAGATATTGTGGAGCGGCGTGTGCCCCAGGACGGCCGGGCGAAGCTGAAGATCATGGGCACCGAGGTGGACCTTCGTGTGTCCACATTGCCCACCATTTACGGCGAGAAAATCGTTATCCGTATTCTCATGCGGAACGGCGAGAAGCTGAACCGGCGCGGTATCGGCATGCCGGAGGCGGAGGATGCCAAGCTGGACCGGCTCCTGGGACTTCATGCCGGCGTTATTATGATCGTGGGTCCCACCGGCTCGGGTAAGTCCAGCACCATGTATGCGCTGGTGAATGAGCTCCTGTCCGAGAGCACCAATCTCATTACCCTGGAGGATCCCGTGGAGTACAACATCGCCGGGGCCACCCAGGTGCAGATCAACGAGAAGCTGGGACTTACCTTTGCCTCCGGTCTCCGGGCCATTCTCCGACAGGATCCGGACATCATCTGCGTGGGAGAGATTCGAGACGGCGAGACAGCAGAAATCGCCATGCGGGCGGCAATGACCGGTCACCTGGTTATCACCACCATTCATACAGAGGACGCGGTATCCGCTGTGGATCGTCTGCGGGATATGGGTGTGCCCGGCTACCTTATCGCGGCCGGCGTGCGCGGCATCATTTCCCAGCGGCTTCTGCGGCGTATCTGTCCGAGTTGCAAGACGGAATATGTGCCGGAGCCGGGCGAGCTGCAGGCAGCGGGGCTGCCGGAAAAGCCGGGCCGCATTTATTACAAGGGCCGGGGCTGTGATCTCTGCTTCCACTGCGGTTACAGAGGGCGAATCGGTGACTTTGAGGTGCTGCTCATGAATGACAAGCTGCGGCGATGCATAACGGAGGATCAGGGCAAGCAGCGCTTCCGGGAGCTGGCCAGGGAGACCGGCTACCGGACTATGCTGGAAAATGCTGAAGAGCTCGTATTGTCCGGCGTCACCAGCATTGAAGAAGTGGCACAGAACTTAAATGATATTTAGGAGAACATCGTATGTTTAATATCGAAGAATTGCTGACACAGGCCAAAGAGCTGCGTGCCTCGGATCTGCATCTATGCTGCGGGCTGCCGCCGAAGCTCCGCATTGACGGAAGCATCCGCTCCCTCGGAGAAGAGAGACTGACAGAGGAAGACTGTCGGCAGCTGGCCACGGCTCTTTTGGGATCATCTTTTTCGGATCTCGGCTCCGTAGGCGAGTACGATCGGGGCGCGAGCATCTGCGGCATTCGTGTCCGCATCAATGTCTTCCTGCAGCAGAGAAAGCCCTCTGCGGCTATCCGCCTGCTGGCGGACCATATCCCACAGCTGGAGGAGCTGCAGCTGCCGCCGGCGGTATCCCGCTTTGCGGCATTCCGGCAAGGTTTGGTGCTTGTAACCGGTGAAACCGGCTCCGGCAAGTCCACCACGCTGTCTGCGATACTGCAGCGCATCAATGAAACGAGGGATGCACACATATTGACATTGGAGGATCCTATAGAATATGTGTATACACCGGACCGCGCTCTCATTAACCAGCGGGAAATCGGCATTGACACTGCAAGCTATGCTTCCGGTCTTCGGGCCGCTCTCCGCGAGGATCCGGATGTGATCCTCATCGGGGAAATGCGGGATTTGGACACCATTGAGACGGCATTAACGGCAGCGGAAACCGGACATCTGGTGTTTGCCACCCTGCATACCAACTCCGCCACGGAGACCATTGACCGTATTGTCGGTGTCTTTCCGGCAGAACGGCAGATGCAGATACGTGTCCAGCTGTCGTCGATGCTGAAGGCGGTGCTGTCTCAGCAGCTGCTTGTCCGGGCCGGCGGAAAGGGCAGAATAGCTGCCTGCGAACTGATGATGATGAACACGGCCCTTGCCAATTTGGTGCGGGAGGGCAAGACATCTCAGATGCAGAGCTTCCTTCTTTCCGGTACGGAAGAGGGCTCTCTCGTCATGGACAATCACCTTTTGCGACTCGTGAGGGCGGGCAAGATTCTTCCGGAAACGGCCTTGGAGGCAGCCCGGGATCCGGAACAATTAAAAAGAAGAATTTCCTTTTCGTAACATACTTAAAAATACTCAAAAACATTAAAAATATACATATTCTCTGAAAAAACCTTGCAAAAATTGCATAAAATCATTGACTTTGCGGCAGATGTTGCTAAAATGAAGATACAGAAACAAAGAAACAAGTCGAAATTAACAGATTGAATCCATTCTGAATCGACTTGAATAAGCGGGGAAAGGGAGGTGAAATGATGATTTCTTATTCATACAGAGCATTCACCTCCGGCGGAACCGAAGCCCAGGGCATGGTACAGGCCATAGATGAGTACAATGCAGTGCTTCAGATCCGGGATCGGTACCCCGTCATCAAAAGCCTGAAGCCCATTCGGAACAGCCGAATGCAGAAGCTGCTCACCATGGAACTGGGAAGCAAGAAAGTCAAGAGCAAATCGCTCGCAATGATGTGTTCCCAGTTCTCCATCACCTTGAAATCCGGAATGCCTATAGTGAGAGCCATGGGCATGATTGCAAGACAGACCGAAGACAAACGGCTGAAGAAAATTCTCACCTCGGTAGCCGAAGATGTGGCAGCCGGCAACATGGTGGCCACCTGCTTCGAGAAGTACAAAGAAAGCTTCCCACCAACCTTCATTGAAACCGTAAGGGCCGGCGAGCAGTCCGGTACATTGGACAGAAGCTTCGAAAAGCTTCAGAGCTATTACGAGAAGAGCTACAAAACCACTGAAAAGATCCGCAGTGCAATGACATATCCGATCTTTGTAATCTGCGTGGCCATCGTGGTTCTCATCGTGGTCATGGCAAAGGTGATACCGACACTGGCAGCCACCTTCGCGGATCTGGGAGGCGACCTTCCGCTGATCACAAAGATCATGATTGACTGTTCAAACTTCTTCGCACGCTGGTGGATCCTGATGCTGATCTTCCTTCTGACAATGATTATCGGATGGAAGTGCATCTCCAAGACGGAGAAGGGTGAACGATTCGCCGCAAAGCTGGCAATTTCATTACCGGTCATCGGCAGGATCAATCGACTGAACGGTGCAGCACAGTTCGCCAACACGATGTCGGTAATGTTGGCCTCGGGACTTACACTGGACCGGGCAACAGCCACTACTGCAAAGACCATTGACAACTACCTCCTGCGGAAGGACATTTTCAATATGATCGGCCGTATCGAGGAGGGCAGAAGCTTAGGTCAATGCATTCGGGACACAAAACACTTTCCGGCAAACCTCAAGGAAATGTGTTCCGTCGGTGAAGAAACCGGTGAGTTGGATCAGACCCTGAACGTCGTAGGAGACTACTTCACAAACGAAGCAGATCACGCCACCAAGCAGGCCATCGCCAAACT
>CAZJQX010000014.1:22029-29936 GCA_964548305.1 uncultured Lachnospiraceae bacterium | reverse complement strand
GTCGCAAGACTTCAAGATACATCAACCGGGCATCTGCCCAACAAGGAAAAAGGAGAAAAGAGTATGTTCAAGAAATTAAACAAGAAGGGTTTCACATTGGCTGAGCTGTTGGTAGTAGTAGCAATCATCGGTGTTCTGGTAGCTGTATCAATTCCTATTTTTACCGGTCAGTTAAGAAAGGCCAGACTGGCAACCAACCAGGCAAACGCAAGAGCTGCATATGCCGCTGCAAGCGCTGCACTGCTTGATAATTCCACAAATGGATCTAAAGATGGTAAAGACAGTGGCGTTTATGAATATACAGTTTCTACTGGAAAGGTAGGAACTTATGAAGAGTATAAGAGCTTGCCTGATAAGGCTAAATCCGGAATTAGTGATTGGGGAGTTACTGAAGAAGTTGGTAGTGTTACACTGGGTAACACTGTTGCAACAAAGTGGACTGTATATATTAGCGATACTGGAGTTGTTTATTTCTCAGCAAGTGCTGAAAAGACAACTGCAGAAAGCAGAGAAAACTAAAGATCCTCTAGGGCGGAGAGCTAGTGGATGGTGAATAACTTGTCAGTGTAGAAGAGAGCGCCAGCCGAAAGGCTGGCGCTTAATCTATATCTCACTCGCTTTGATTCTTCGACATTTTGGTAAAGAGAAGACAAAGTGCTGATTTTGGATTGGATTACAGATCTACTTATGTTATAAAATTCATACAAAGGGTTTATGACGGAGGCCCCTAATATTCCTGATGCGGAGAAGACTTCCTATATGAAACTGATTTAGAAAGCTTGTCGATCGAGTCATTGATCGTGAGAGGTAAAGAGTATGGAGAAGAAGGGAAACAGAAACGGTTTTACTTTGGCGGAGCTGCTGGTGGTTGTTGCCATCATTGGCGTTCTTGTGGCTGTGAGCATACCTCTGTTTACGAAGCAGCTGGAGAAGGCCAGAGAGTCAACGGATGCCGCCAACATCCGATCTGCCTACGCCGAGGTCATGGCAAAGGTAACCCAGGGAGAGGATGCCGGCATAGAAACGGTCACCCTGAAGCAAACGAAGGATCGCTGGCAGAATTCATTCGATTTTCCGGCGGAGGTCATCGGCGAGCCTGCTGCGGGCGGAAAGGCAAATGTTTACTTTAAAAAGAATGAGAATCAGGCGGTGATCGAGTTCACTTCGGCCACCGGCAACATTTCCTACCATAATCAGGGCCTGTATGATGATACATTTTATATTTCGAATGCAAACGTAACCACAGAGACATGGGATGGCATTGACAAGACAAAGGTGCGTAAGATCGTGTTCCAGAGTGGCAGCTCATTTAAGGACGGAAGTTCTGCGGGCTTCTTTAACGGTTTGACAGGCCTGGAAGAAATTGATATGCTGAATGTCGATCTGGTGCACACGGATTATGATACCTTTTCCAACACCCCGAATCTCAAGAAAATCACTCTGGCAAACCTGAGCGATGCCAACGGATATGATTTCCCGGGTGTATGGTATTATGATGAGGCGTGCACGCAGCAGCTTAACGCAGGAAAAGCAGGAGCGGCGTACTCCAGAATCACCATGGCGGATAACGGAAAGACGATATACCGTAAATAAACGCCCTGCAGAGGAAGAATAGTATGGATTACAGAAAATTTGATACGCATATCGTGCTGCGGGTGGATCGCGGCGAAGAGGTGATGGCGGCAATTACCGCACTCTGCGAGAAGGAGAACATCCTTCTTGCGTCGATTTCGGGACTTGGGGCGGCGGACCGGCTTGTGATGGGGCTCTATGATATTGAAACGCAGCGCTTCAGCGAGACGGTTCTGGAGCAGCCGCTGGAGATTACCTCACTCATCGGAACGGTCACGGAGATGGACGGAAAGCCGTATCTGCATGTCCATGTTAATGCTGCTGACGCAGAGGGACGGGCCTACGGCGGACATCTGAAATCTGTCCGCATCAGCGGCACAGCAGAGATTGTTCTGACTGTGATGGAAGGACATGTCAGCCGCAGGAAGGATGATATTACCTCCACCGGGCTCAACTTGTTCTGCTTCGACTGATGGATGCAATGAAGAGAGGAACGGAATGAAGATAAAACAGAATCACCCGGTTATCGGAACGGTTATCACGCTGGTTTTGGCACTCTTGTATTATTTTATCGCCATAGCCGTGGCCGGTGTGCTGACGAGAAGCAAAGAAGGGACCCTTTTCGAACTGACCAAGCTTGTTTTACTGACGCCTCTGCTTTTTCTGCATCAGTTCCGGCACAGAACAGAGCTGCCGCGTTTTTTCAGTCCTGCAGGAACAGCGAGAGGCGTAAAGCTGGGATGGAGCATGCTTCTGGTGGGAGCGATTGTTGCGGTTAACAATCTTCTGTCAGGTGAAATCGGTAATATACCTTATGCCTTTTTCTGCGGCTTTGTGCCCGGCTTCAGCGAGGAGGTCGTTTTCCGTATCCTCCCGCTGTCGCTCACTTTTCAGCGGAGCAGGGATCCTAAGCTGCTGCTGAAGGTGAGTCTTGCCAGCAGTCTTTGCTTCGGCCTGATTCATGGCGCGAATCTGTTGGTCGGCGCAGCATCCATATCCACACTACTACAGATATCTTATGCGATCGGTATCGGTATGCTGCTGGCCGGCATTTACCTGAAAACGGGCTCCTTCTGGCCGTGCATCATACTGCATACCTGGCAGGACGCGACCTCTTATTTCAGCAGAAGAATGCAGGAGAGCGGCGGTGTACTGAGCCACGATTACGGCATCGTTGAAATTATTATTATGCTTGCGTTTACCATAGCCTTTTATGTCAATGCCGTTATGGTATTCAAAGCGAAGTCAGATCGAGAGACATCCGAACAGTGATAAAAATTCAGGAGCGGACCGAAGGGCCCGCTTTTGTGTGTCTCTTTTGTGTCCCATGCGGTGCTAAACTTCGGGCATCAAATAAAAAATGACCGGTGCAGAGCACCGAGGAAAGGAGCACAATATGGCAAAGATCAGAGAGAGCAGACCGGAATCTGCGGTAAAAATGAATTATAAGGAGCTGAATAATAAGTTCCATCCCGATTCTCCGGAGGTATCCATGGCGAGATCCTCTGCGTCAAGTCTGCATAAGCAGTTCAGACAGGAGAAGGACCGGGTACTGGAGAATCCTCAGCACAAGCTGCAGCCCATGGGTCCCCGGGTACTGTGACGCGGTACGGGAGATGAGGACACAGCACGATAAGCTTTGCGGCGATGCAAAATAACCCGGTGTAAAACAATTACAACGAACATGAAAAAGGAGAAAATTATGAAAAAGATCATTTATGCAGCAGCCTTCGGTATGACGCTGGCATTGGCAGCCTGCGGCAGCAAGACAGAGAGCACAACGGAGAACACCACAGAGGCAACCACCGCAGCAGCGGCGTCAGAGAGCACAGAGGGTGAGGATTATCTCAAGGTGACAGCCCAGGAGATTCGGGATGTCAATAAGCTGAGTGAGATATTGAAGAAGTATGATTCCGTACAGGTGACGGTGGAGTGTCAGGACGGCGACACCAATGTGCTGGGAAACAACCGATATCTTTTCTACACCAATGATGCAGGTGATCCCCAGATGCGGTATGTGATCAGTGACAACAGTGCCTATACGGCCATTGTCGGAACGAATGATTCTGCGACGGCTGAATTCTACGGCGGTGCCGATACAGAGAACACCTACAGCATGTGCATCATGCCCAGCAGTGCCATTGAAAAGGAAGTGAGCCTTTTCTATGATGTTCTGGATGAATCCGACAATGCTGAAGCCAACTGTCTCGAGGATGACGCGCTTCTGGTGACCACAAAGGCAGAGGATGCCGATGGCAATGACGGCTATACAATGTATTACTACTATGTGAATCCGGATACACTGGAGCTCTATGCGCTTCGCGAGGAGATGTACAGCAAGCAGAATGAGAGCGATACAGAGCCCACCTGCTTCGGAAAGCTGCTTTACACCTATGAGTATGATGCGAATGTGGAGTCATCGGATATTCCCAACGGCGCCGACAGCATTCTGACAGAGACAGATCCCTGCAAGCTGACTGCCGTATTTAACCCCGGCAAGGACACCGAGGAGAGTCAGTACTTTGAGATCAAGAAGGGAACCGATGTCATCGGCTATGGTGCGTATGCCATCTATGAGGATGAGGCCTGCACCAAGGAGCTGGAGACTGTGGATACCACAGGTGATGCGGTGACCATTTATCTTGCAGAGAAGACGGAGGACTGAGTAGGTACGTTCCGATTGCTCCAATGAAAATTCTATGCTAAACTAGCGGGAGATTATTGTACAGCTTGGAGGAAAATATGAGCAAAACACGTAGAGTCATGCTGAAGCTGTCCGGCGAGGCGCTGGCAGGAGAGAAGCATTTCGGCTTTGATGATGATACGATTCGTACCGTTGCCCGTGAAGTGAAGTCCGCTGTGGATGAGGGCGTGCAGATCGCCATTGTCATCGGCGGCGGCAACTTCTGGAGAGGACGGCAGTCTGAGAATGTGGACCGCTACAAGGCAGATCAGGTGGGCATTCTGGCAACCCTGATGAACTGCATTTACGTATCCGAAATTTTTCGGACTGAGGGCATGAAGACGAAGGTAATGTCTTCGATTCAGGTTGGCGATATGGCCGAGCTTTTCTCGAAGGACAAGGCGCTGAAGGCAATGAGCAAGGGCGCTGTGGTGTTCTGCGCCGGCGGTACAGGACATCCCTATTTCTCGACAGATACCGGTGTAGTATTGCGGGCAGTAGAGCTGGAGTGTGAGGAGATTCTTCTCGCCAAGGCCATCGACGGTGTCTATGATTCAGACCCGAAGAAGAACCCGGATGCGAAGAAGTTTGAGACAATCTCCATCGAAGAGGTGGTGGACAAGCGTCTCGGTGTGATTGACCTTCCGGCTTCCGTGATCTGCATGGAGAATCATATGCCGCTGGCCATTTTCTCACTGAACGAGAAGCACGGCATTTCCGATGCACTGAAGGGCAAGATCAACGGCACTCGCGTGACAGCCTGACAGCTAACCAAAAGCAAATATTTTATCCAACGGACTCAGGGTAGCTTATGCTGTCACTGGGTCTTAGGAGATTTTAGGAGGAAAAACAAATGGATGACCAGTTTACGATTTACATCGAAAAGATGCACAAGACCCACGACAACCTGATGTCTGAGCTTGGCACAATCCGCGCAGGCCGTGCCAATCCCCATGTGCTGGACCGCATTATGGTGGACTATTACGGTGCACCGACACCCCTGCAGCAGGTCGGCAACATTTCCGTACCGGAGGCAAGAATCATTCAGATTCAGCCCTGGGAGCGCAACATGATCAAGGAGATCGAGAAGGCCATCAATATGTCTGATCTCGGCATTAACCCGACCAACGACGGCACTGTGATTCGTCTTGTTTTCCCGGAGCTGACCGAGGAGAGACGTAAGGAGCTGACCAAGGATGTAAAGAAGAAGGGTGAGGCTGCTAAGGTGGCTATCCGAAACATCCGCCGTGATGCTATGGATATGGCAAAGAAGCTGGAGAAGAATTCCGAAATCACCGAGGATGATCTCGCAAGACAGACCAAGGATATCCAGGAGCTGACGGATCACATGATCGAAAAGATCGAGAAGTCCGTAGAAGCAAAGAACAAGGAACTCATGACCGTATGATGGACGTCATTGACAACGAAGGGCGGCAGATTCCGAAGCATATTGCGATTATCCTGGACGGCAACGGACGCTGGGCAGAGCACAGAGGTCTGCCCCGGGCGCTCGGTCATAAGCAGGGCTGTGAGACGCTGGAGCAGATTGTGGCGGATGCCGCCCGGCTGGGTGTACAGTATCTGACGGTCTACGGCTTTTCCACGGAGAACTGGAAGCGCTCCGAGGAAGAGGTGAGCGCTTTGATGAAGCTGTTCCGCTTTTATATGGTGAAGCTCATCAAGGTGGCCAACGAGCACAATGTGCGCGCACGGATGATCGGAGAGAGAAGCCGCTTTGCACCGGATATCCGGGAAGGCATTGACCGGCTGGAGCGGGAAACCGCCGGAAACACCGGCATGACCTTCGTTTTTGCGGTGAATTACGGCTCCCGGGATGAAATTGTCCGGGCGGTTCGCAAGCTGACGATGGAGGCAATCCGTCAGGGTAAGACTGAGGCGGAAATCGAAGCACTGACAGAAGCTGACTTTGCTTCCTATCTGGACACGGCGGGAATGCCGGATCCGGATCTCGTGATCCGCACATCAGGAGAGTTCCGCCTTTCCAATTATCTTTTGTGGCAGTGCGCCTATGCGGAGTACTACATTACCCCGGTGCTCTGGCCGGATTTCAACAAGGCTGAGCTTTTAAAGGCCATTGACAGCTTTAACCAAAGAGAACGCCGCTTCGGCGGACGCATCAAAAAATAGTTCACAGGAATGCCGGTTTTGGCCGAAAATGGTCAAAAACGGCTTTCGTGTTGCGTAAGGGTATTTTATGACAGCAAGCGAAAACGAAAGTCTGAAAAAGAATCAAAATGAAAAAAAACTGGGCTCCTTTCTGAAACGTCTCCTCAGCGGCATTGTCCTGCTGATTGTGGCAATTGTTGTGGTGCCCATGGGCGGGCTTCCGCTGTTTCTGGTGACCTTAGGCATTTCCCTGGTGGCCATGTTCGAGCTTTACCGGGTTTTCGGCATTGAACGCCGCTCCCTGGGCTATGTGGGCTACTGTGCAGCTATCGTTTATTATCTGATTGTCTGGTTTCAGGCAGAGGAGTTTCTGACGCTGATGGTGATTCTTTCGCTGATGGCGCTGATGGCCTTCTATGTGATCACCTATCCGGCGTATAAGATATCCGTCATTGCCAAGGCATTTATGACGGTGGTGTACGGCGGCGTCATGATGAGCTATCTCTATCAGACCCGGAGCATGCCGGACGGAAAGTTTCTGGTGTGGCTGATCTTTCTTTCCAGCTGGGGTTCGGATACCTGCGCCTACTGTACGGGCATGCTCTTTGGAAAACACAAAATGACACCGATTCTGAGTCCGAAGAAGACGATAGAGGGGGCTGTCGGCGGTGTTGTGGGTGCAGCGCTGCTGGGCTTTGTCTATGCGTATCTGTTCCGCCGGCATTTCTATAATGTGATCAATCCGCCGGTGACCTCGGCCATTGCCTGCGGTATCGCAGCCCTGATTTCCATGATCGGAGATCTGACGGCCTCCGGCATCAAGCGGGACTACGGCGTGAAGGATTACGGCAGTCTGATTCCGGGACATGGCGGTGTGATGGATCGCTTTGATTCTGTGATTTTCACGGCACCGGCCATTTGCTTTGCCCTGACCTTTCTGAACTGAATGAGGAGGAAAGAGAATGAGAAAAATCGTAATTTTGGGCAGTACCGGTTCCATCGGAACCCAGGCGCTGGATGTGCTTAAGGGTGATCCGGAAATCAAGGTGACAGGTCTCGCGGCCTATGGCTCTATTGAGCTGCTGCGGGAGCAGGTGCTTACCTGGAAGCCGGAGAAGGTATGCGTTTACGACGAGAAAAAGGCGGAAGAATTCCGCGGCTACGGACTTCCTGTAGAGGTTCTGTCCGGCATGGCAGGCCTGATCGAGCTGGTGGAAATGGAAAGCTGCGAGGAGGTCATCGTTTCCGTTGTGGGCATGATCGGCATTCAGCCCACCATTGCCGCCTTGAAAGCGCA
Organism: uncultured Lachnospiraceae bacterium; assembly: GCA_964548305.1. Classification (GTDB taxonomy): domain Bacteria; phylum Bacillota; class Clostridia; order Lachnospirales; family Lachnospiraceae; genus Oribacterium. The sequence goes on along the minus strand of CAZJQX010000014.1, from coordinate 22,257 downwards.
TAAGCAGGTAATGCTGGCGAACAAAGAAACCCTTGTTTGTGCCGGACATATCATTATGCCGCTGGCAGAGCAGTGCGGCATCGCCATCAAGCCCATCGATTCGGAACATTCGGCCATCTGGCAGTCGCTCACGGGAGAGCCCCACGATAAGCTGGAGAAAATTCTGCTGACGGCCTCCGGCGGTCCCTTCCGTGGAAAGAAGCGGGAGGAGCTTCGCGGGAAGACCAA
>CAZJQX010000014.1:0-21929 GCA_964548305.1 uncultured Lachnospiraceae bacterium | reverse complement strand
TTTAAGGGTCTGGCGCTCGGCTACCGGGCCGGACGGGAGGGCGGCTCCATGCCCACCGTATTCAATGCAGCTAATGAGGAGGCCGTTGCCCTGTTCCTGGAGGACCGCATCGATTTTCTGGAGATTGCCGATGTGATCGAGGAAGCCATGGATGCGCATGCTGAAGACATTATCCCGAATCCGTCTCTGGAGGAGATTCTGGAAATTGAGGCCTGGGCACGGCGCTTCGTGCGGGAGCATTCAAGTTTTCTGCGCTGACAACACAGTTCCTTCACGCATCTGTGCTAAGCTAGGCTTTGCTTACGCACCAGTGGATAACAGAAACATGAAGGAGAAGAGATATGAGTATCATTGTTGCGATTCTGGCCCTGGGCTTTCTGATTTTCTTTCATGAGCTGGGGCATTTTCTTGCGGCGAAGCTCTGCGGTGTGGGTGTGCTGGAATTTTCCATCGGCATGGGTCCGCGGATTTTGAGCCGTGTATACAGGAATACCCGCTACAGTCTGAAGCTGCTGCCCTTCGGCGGCTCCTGCGCTATGTTGGGAGAGGACAGCGCGGGCAGCGGAGATTTTCTGACTGCAGAGGGAGAACCGGCAGCAGAGGGGCTCGAAGTGCTGCCGGGTGAGCATCTCACGGCAGAAGATGATCCGTGGATTGACTTTGACGGTGTGCGCTTTCGGAAATCGGAAATTCCGAAGCGGAGCTTTCAGAATAAGCCCAATGCGCAGCGCTTCCTGATCTGCATTGCAGGAGTGATGAACAACTTTATTCTGGCGTTTCTTCTTTCGCTGCTGGTGGTTGGCTTCTGCGGCTTTGACAAGCCCATCGTGCTGAGTGCGGCAGAAAACAGCCCGGCAGCTGAAGCGGATTTTCAGCAGGGAGACATACTGCAGAGCATTTCCGTTGACGGACATGCCAAACGTAAGCTGTATTCCTACCGGGAGCTCTATATATGGCTCTATCTTCACAGCGGGGATTTTCAGGAGAATTCGGAGATTACGGTGAAGCTGAAGCGGAACGGCGAGAGCATTACAGAGACCTTCCGCCCCTACTATGATGCGGAAAGCCAGAAGTACCGTCTGGGTCTCAGTATGTTCGGCGGCAGAATTGCGGCGGACGGCCCGGCGGAGCTCATAGGTGACGCGGCGGCAGAGCTTCGCTACAATGTCCTGGTGGTGCTGGACAGCATTCAATTGATCGCCAAGGGGCAGGTCAGCCGGAATGAAGTCATGGGGCCGGTGGGAACGGTTTCCGTCATGAGCTCTACAGTGCAGGAAAGCACCCAGTACGGCTTGTTCAATGCCTTTCTGGTGCTCCTGGAGCTTTGTGTCATGCTGTCAGCCAATCTGGGCGTGATGAATCTGCTGCCGATACCGGCATTGGACGGCGGACGGCTTCTGGTGATCATCATCGAATCTCTGCTGCGGCGCCGTCTGGATCCGAAAATTGAAGAGAAAATCAATACAGTAGGTATGCTGCTGCTTCTGGCACTGATGGTGCTGATTCTGGGAAATGATCTTTTTAACCTGTTCAGCGGCGCCTATCGACAGTGATGTTGCGGTGCAAACAACTGCATGAATTTTGAGATGTTTGGGGAGAATAATATGCTGGCTAGAGAGAAAACCAAGGTTGTAAAAATCGGAAACGTGGCCATCGGCGGAGAGAATCCCATCGCCATTCAGTCCATGTGCAATACGAAAACCACGGATGTGGCGGCTTCCGTGGAGCAGATCCACCGTCTGGAGAAGGCCGGCTGCCAGATCATCCGTCTGACGGTTCCTACTAAGGAAGCGGCCATTGCCTTCGGACAGATCAAAAAGGAAGTGAGCATCCCCATGGTGGCGGACATTCATTTCGATTACCATATGGCCATTGCTGCCATGGAAAACGGTGCCGACAAGATCCGCATCAATCCCGGCAACATCGGCTCCAATGAGAAAATCCGGGCTGTGGTGGACTGTGCACGGGAGAGAAACATTCCCATCCGTGTGGGCGTGAATTCCGGCTCTCTGGAAAAGGAGCTGATCGCCAAGTACGGAGGCCATGTAACCGCGGAGGGAATCGTGGAATCGGCGCTCCAGAAGGTGCAGCTTATTGAGGATATGGGCTATGACAATCTGGTGATTTCCATTAAATCCTCCGATGTTATGATGTGCGCAAAGGCCCATACCCTGATTGCCGAAAAGACGGATCATCCGCTTCATGTAGGCATCACCGAGGCCGGCACAGTCTGGTCCGGCAACATTAAATCCGCCATCGGTCTCGGCATGATTCTGTCCCAGGGCATCGGCAACACCATAAGGGTGAGTCTGTCGGCAGACCCGGTGGAGGAGATCAAGTCCGCAAAGCTGATTCTGCGGACGCTGGGACTTCGCAAGGGCGGTGTCACCGTGGTTTCCTGTCCCACCTGCGGACGCACCAACATTGACCTCATCAGCCTGGCAGACAAGGTGCAGACCATGGTGGAGGAATTTGATGAAAAGGATCTGAAGGTGGCCGTTATGGGCTGCGTGGTGAACGGTCCCGGTGAAGCCAGAGAGGCGGACATCGGCATAGCAGGCGGTATCGGTGAGGGCCTTCTGATCAAAAAGGGGGAAATCATCCGCAAGGTGCCCGAGGCAGAGCTGCTGGATGTACTGCATGAGGAGCTCAGGAAACTGTGAGCACAGGGAGAGCTGTGACAGATGAAAAAATTCTTTGAAGTATTTGAGGCCCTGACAATGCGTCCTGAAACAGAATCCCTGTTTCAGGACGTTTCTGTTGTCCGTGTGACCATCAGCCGGGAGCATACGGAGCTTAGGATTTATATCGTGAGTCAGCACCTCATCGAGAAATCTGCGGTGAAGGAAGCGGAAAATGCCATCAAATCCCAGCTGTTCAGCGGCAAGAAGCTGACGGTCCGGATTATGGAGAAATTCTGTCTGTCTGCCCAGTACAAGGCAAAGTCTCTCTATGAGATGTACGGGGATTCCATCCGCATGGAGCTTCGGGACCGGGACATACTGCTCTACAATATGCTGGGCATCGCCGATATTCAGTGGCAGGACGAGGATACATTGACGCTGACCATCCCGAATTCTCACATCTATAAGAGTCGGGAGCGGGACTTTACCCATGCGCTGAAGCGGATCTTCGAGGAACGCTGCGGCGTGGATTTGCAGCTTCATCTGGACTATAAGGAGGTAACGCGAAAGATCGAGGTGCCTCAATACGACAGAAATTACGTGCCGGCGGAGCAGAGCAGAGAGACGGGCAGCCAGAAGCCGAAGCATGAGAAATTTATGACTGCGTTAGATCCCTTCAATATGGACACGGCTATGCTGGCGGCTTCGGATCTGGATCTTCCGTCCGCAGCGCCGCAGACCGGGGCGGCTAACCCGGCAGGAAACAAGCAGGTCCCCCAGGGCAGCGCACAGGGCGGTGTTCAGAGCCAGAAGCCGCTGAAGAGCCCGCAGATGAAGAACGGCGGAGACCGCTTCCGGCAGGGAGAGGGCGGCCGCCGGAAATTTGCCTTCAAGCGCTCGGAATCCGAGGAGGTGCTGTATGGGCGGGATTTCTACGAGGAGCCGATTCCCATTTCCGAGGTGACGGAGGCCAGCGGCACAGTGGTGCTGGCGGGACGGATTCTCATGGTGGACGAGCGCCGCACCCGCACCGGCAAGAACATTCTGAGCTTCTCCTTCACGGACTACACGGATTCCATCGCCTCCAAGATTTTTGTGGACGATGAGGATCTGGACCAGGCTCATGCCTTTCTGGCCGCCGGTAAGGACATTTCCGTGAAAGGAGTCATCGAATTCGACACCTATGACAAGGAGCTGGAGCTTTCCCACATTTCCGGCATCAAAAAATTCAGCCTGAAGCGGGAGAAGCGGCAGGACAATGCCAAGGAAAAGCGGGTTGAGCTTCATTTACATACGAAAATGTCGGATATGGACGGTGTGTCGGACGTCAACGACTATATCGACACGGCGCTGTCCTTCGGCATGAAGGCCATGGCCATTACGGATCACGGCGTGGTGCAGGCCTTCCCGGATGCGGCAATTCATCTTAAAAAGACGGGCCATGACAAGGATTTTAAGCTGATCTACGGCTGCGAAGGCTATCTGGTGGATGATCTCCAGACCATCGTGGTGAACGATCAGGGCCAGGGACTCGAGGAACTGACGGTGGTCTTTGATATCGAGACCACGGGCTTCAGCGCCACGGACGATCACATCATCGAAATCGGCGCTGTGAAGCTTCAGGGAAATCAGGTCATCGACAAAATGGATGTTTTCGTGAACCCGAAGGTGCCCATTCCCTTCCGCATTACGCAGCTCACCGGCATTGACGATTCTATGGTAATGTCGGCGGATCCCATCGAGCTGGTGCTGCCCCGCTTCCTGGAGTGGTGCGGCTCTGCGGTGATTGTGGCGCACAACGCAGAATTTGATACCGGCTTCATTCGCACCAAGGCCCGGAAGCTGGGACTTTCCTTCAATCCGACCATCGTGGATACCGTGGGACTGTCCAGACTCCTGCTGCCGCATCTCAACCGTTTCAAGCTGGATACGGTGGCGAAGGATCTGAAGATTACGTTGGAAAATCATCACCGGGCAGTGGACGATGCGGGCTGCACCGCGGAGATTTATATCAAGGAAATCGAAATGCTGAAGGCGCGGGGCGTGGAAAAGCTTTCGGAAATCGACCAGCTGGAGTTCGATCATGCCTCGAATGTCATGAAGCTGCCCAGCTATCACATCATTCTGCTGGCAAAGAACGATGTGGGCCGCATCAATCTCTATCGCCTGATTTCAGAGAGTCATCTGACCTACTTCCGGAAATCTCCCCGTATTCCCAAGTCTCTGCTTAAACAGCGACGCGAGGGACTGATCATCGGAAGCGCCTGCGTCATGGGCGAGCTGTTCCAGAATATGCTGCGTGGTGCCGATGAAGCCCAGCTCCTGGACATCGCTTCCTTCTATGACTATCTGGAGGTGCAGCCGCTGTCGAACAACGACTTCATGCTGGCCTCAGACAAGTATTCTGCGACAACGAAGCAAGACCTCATTGACTATAACCTGCACATTCTGTCGCTGGCGGATCAGCTGGGAAAGCCCTGCTGTGCCACCTGCGATGCGCATTATGTGGATCCGGAGGATGACATTTACCGAAAGATCATTATGGCGGGCCGGGGCTTTGATGAGGAGGAGAGTGATGCCTGCCTCTACTTCCGTACCACGGAGGAAATGCTGGCGGAGTTCGACTATCTGGAGCCGAACCGGGCGAGGGAGCTGGTGATCGACAATCCGAACCGCATTGCGGACATGTGTGACTCAATCAAGCCGGTGCGGCCGGACAAGTGTCCGCCGGTCATTGAGCACTCTGATGAGCAGCTCAGGGAAATCTGCTACGATACGGCGCACCGAATGTACGGACCGGAGCTTCCGAAGATCGTGGAGGATCGTCTGGAAACGGAGCTCACCTCCATTATCTCGAACGGATATTCCGTGATGTACATCATTGCGCAGAAGCTGGTGGACAAGTCCAATGAGGATGGCTATCTCGTTGGCTCCCGGGGATCCGTGGGTTCCTCCTTTGCGGCCACCATGGCGCATATCACGGAAGTGAACCCGCTGTCTCCCCACTATGTCTGCCCGAAATGCTATTGGTATGACTTCGACTCGCCGGAGGTGAAGAAGTATTCCGGCATGGCAGGCTGCGATATGCCGCCGAAGAAATGCCCGAAGTGCGGGGCGGAAACCAACCGCTGGGGCTTTGATATCCCCTTTGAAACCTTCCTGGGCTTTAACGGCGACAAGGAGCCGGATATCGACCTGAATTTCTCCGGCGAATACCAGGCCAAGGCCCATGCCTATACCGGCGTGATTTTCGGCGACGGCTATACCTTTAAGGCCGGCACCATCGGTACGCTGGCGGACAAAACCGCCTTCGGCATGGTGAAGAAATATTACGAGGAGCGGGGGATTTCCAAGCGAAATGCGGAAATCGACCGGCTGGTACAGGGCTGTGTCGGCGTGCGCCGTACCACGGGACAGCATCCGGGCGGCATTGTGGTGCTGCCCCACGGCGAGGAGATCAATACCTTTACACCGGTGCAGCATCCGGCCAACGATATTCACTCGCCGATCATCACCACCCATTTTGATTACCATAAGATCGACCATAACCTGCTGAAGCTGGACATTCTGGGACATGACGATCCCACCATGATCCGAAAGCTGCAGGATCTCACGGGCCTCGATCCGGTAAAGGACATTCCGCTGGATTCGAAGGAGGTTATGAGTCTGTTCCAGTCCACGGAGGCACTGAACATAAAGCCGGAGGACATTCAGGGCGTTAAGCTTGGCTGTCTCGGTATTCCGGAGTTCGGTACGTCCTTCGCTATGCAGATGGTCGAGGACACGAAGCCCAAGTACTTTTCGGATCTGATCCGCATCTCCGGCTTGTCACACGGAACGGATGTTTATCTGAATAACGCACAGGATCTGATTCTGCAGGGTGTCACCACGCTGCAGGATGCGATCTGCTGCCGAGACGATATCATGGTCTATCTCATGCACATGGGACTGGATCCCGGAGAATCCTTCTCCATCATGGAGGCGACCCGAAAGCATAAGCCACTGAAGGACGAATGGTGTGAAGACATGCTGGCCCACGGCGTACCGCAGTGGTATATTGATGCCTGCAAGAAGATCAAGTACATGTTCCCGAAGGCCCATGCGGCGGCCTATGTCATGATGGCATGGCGTGTGGCCTACTGCAAGGTGTTCTATCCGCGGGAGTACTATACGGCCTATTATTCCATCCGTGCGGATGGCTTCGACTATGACAAGATGTGTTTCGGATTGGATAAGCTTCGCTACTATATCAAGGAGTACCAGAACATTCCGAAGCCCACCAACACAGAGCAGGTCTGTCTCCGGGATATGAAGATCTGCGAGGAAATGTATGCCCGCGGCATAGAATTCGCGCCCATCGACATTTACACGGCAAAGGCCAAGGATTTCCAGATCACGGAGGACGGAAAGATCATGCCGAGCTTCAGCTGTATGGCGGGTCTCGGAGAGGCCGTGGCCCAGGGAATCGAGGACGGTGCCAAGGGTGGTGCCTTCCTGTCAAAGGATGATTTTATCAACAGAACGCATTGCCCCAAGGGATTTGTGGACAAGTTTGCAGAGCTCGGACTTCTGGGAGATATCCCGGATTCCAATCAGATCAGTCTGTTTGATCTGATCAGTTAGGGTAATGTTGGCTTAATCAGCACTTATCTGTGTGCTTTCAGCATAATAGGCTTGACTTTCGTGCTTTGACGCATTAAAGTACATGGTGCGCATAACAGTGCACAAGGAGGAGAATAAGATGAAAACAATTGCATTTATCGGCTTCGGCCTGATCGGCGGCTCCATTGCCAAGGGACTTAAGAAGAAGGATCCGGAGCTTCGCATCATGGCATATGCCAGAAATGTATCCAATCTGGAGGTGGCCCAGGAGGACGGCATCGTCAACATTGTCCTGGAAAGCCCGGCGTCGGAGAAGCTCAGTGAGGCAGATATGATTTTTCTCTGCGCACCGGTGGAGAGCAACATTGCCTATATGCCGGAGATCGCGAAGCAGATGAAGGAGGGAGCCATCCTGACAGATGTGGGCTCCACAAAGACCGCCGTTTGCGAAAAAGCGAAGGAATTGGGACTGGAGGGCTGCTTTGTGGGCGGTCATCCGATGGCCGGCTCCGAGCAGACCGGTTATAAGGCGGCTACAGATTATCTCTTCTCCAATGCGTACTATATCATCACACCGATTTCGGAGGATCATCCGGAGCTGACAGCCGCACTGACGGAAGTTGCCGAGACGCTGCAGGCCATTCCTATTGTGGTGGATGCGAAGACTCATGACAGTGCTGTGGCAGCAGTATCTCATCTTCCCCACATTGTGGCAAGCTCACTGGTGAATATCGTGAAGGATTCCGACGGGGAAGAGAAGCTGATGAAGACCATCGCAGCCGGCGGTTTCCGGGATATTACGAGAATCGCATCTTCAAGCCCCGAAATGTGGGAGCAGATCTGCGATACCAATGCGGAGCCGCTGACAGAGATTCTGGATCGCTACATTGCGGAGCTGCAGGACATCTCCAATTCCCTGAAGAAGCCGGAGAGCGACCAGAAGATTCTGCACATGTTCGAGAGCTCCCGTGAGTATCGGAATTCCATCAGTGCGAAGAACCGCGGCAGTCTGACGCCGGATTACAGTTTCTCTGTGGATATTGCGGACGAGGTCGGCGCAATTTCCACCATTTCCGTGATCCTCGCTTCCAAGGGAATTTCCATCAAGAACATCGGCATCAACAACGCCCGGGACCATGGTGAGGGTGCCCTGCGGATTTCCTTCTATCAGGAGGAGGCAGAGGAGCAGGCCATTGCCGTACTGCGCCGGTATCAGTACGACATTCGTGAATGAGATAAGCAATACGACGAAAGAGACATGCAGATCAGTTCTGCATGTCTCTTCTTTTGTCGCCAAATCAGCTTCATGCGAAAGAAATTTCCACTTTCTCATAAATTTCTGGTGGAAACTTTACATAAAAACTTGTATTATTGCCTGCTTTTTAGTACAATAAAGCCAATTCAGTGGCTGGTTTTCGAATAAACAATTATGCAAAAAGACGAATCGGCCCAATACAACAGGAGGACAGACATATGAAGGTTTACAGCACCGGAGACATACGTAATGTGGTACTTTTGGGACACGGCGGCGCAGGCAAGACAACCGTAGCAGAGGCTCTCGCATATGCAACCGGCATAACAACGCGCATGGGCTCCGTAACCGAGGGCAACACCATTTCCGATTATGATAAGGAAGAGCAGAAGAGAAAGTTTTCCATTTCCACTTCTGTGATTCCGCTGGAGTATAAGGGTGAGAACGGTGAGCTGAAGATCAATATTCTGGACACACCTGGCTATTTCGATTTCGTGGGCGAGGCAGAGGAAGCCGTGTCCGCAGCGGATTCCGCCATTATCGTGGTGAACTGCAAGGCAGGCATTGAGCCGGGCACCATCAAGGCCTGGGAGCTTTGCGAGCAGCATCGTCTGCCCCGTATGTTCTTTGTAACCAATATGGACGATGATCATGCATCCTACAGACAGCTGGTGCTGGATCTGGAGAAGCGCTTCGGACGTTCAGTGGCACCGTTCCAGCTGCCGATTCGTGAAAATGAAAAGTTCGTTGGCTTCGTCAACGTGGTGAAGATGGCAGGCCGCCGGTTCACAAAGATGAATGAATATGAGCCCTGTGATATTCCCGATTATGTACAGAAGAATCTGGGCATCGCAAGAAATGCTCTGCTGGAGGCCGTTGCGGAGACCAGCGACGAATATATGGAGAAATTCTTCTCCGGTGAGGACTTCACGGTAGAGGAGATTCAGGGTGCGCTTCGTGCCAATGTCAAGACCTGCGCTATGGTGCCGGTACTCATGGGCTCCGGTGTGAATGTACAGGGCTTCAACGTGCTCCTGCAGGTTATCGATAAATATCTGCCGGCACCGAACGAGTTCGTAACAGTCGGTGTGGATGCTTCCTCCGGAGAGCGCTTCACAGCGAAGTACAACTCCGACGCCAACCTGACCGCAAAGGTATGGAAGACCATCGCAGATCCCTTCATGGGCAAGTATTCTCTGGTAAAGGTATGTACCGGTACACTGAAGCCCAACAGTGAGATCTACAACGTAAATAAAGAGACCGTAGAGAAGGTGGGCAAGCTTTATGTTCTGCGGGGTGGCAGCTCTGTAGAGGTACCGGAGCTTCGTTCAGGCGATATCGGTGCCATGGCGAAGCTTTCCGTCACCGAGACAGGAGACACCATCGCCCTTCGGAATGCACCTGTGCTTTACCACGGACCGCAGCTTTCCACACCTTATACCTATATGGCATATCGCGCGGAGAACAAGGCGGATGAGGATAAGCTTTCCACAGCTCTTCAGAGAATGATGGAGGAAGATAAGACCCTGAAGCTGGTGTCCGATCCGGAGAACCGTCAGTCCTTGATTTACGGTATCGGTGATCAGCAGCTGGAGGTGGTACAGTCCATGATCAAGGAGCGCTATAATGTGGGCCTTGTTCTTGAAAAGCCCCGCTTCGCTTATCGTGAGACCATCAAGAAGACCGTGAAGGTGCAGGGACGCCACAAGAAGCAGTCCGGCGGACATGGACAGTACGGCGATGTCATCATGGAGTTCTCACCGAGCGGCGATCTGGAGACCCCTTATGTATTCGAGGAGAAGGTCTTCGGCGGCTCTGTTCCCAAGAACTACTTCCCGGCAGTGGAGAAGGGCGTTCAGGAATGCTGCAAGAAGGGACCTCTGGCCGGCTATCCGGTAGTTGGACTGAAGGCCGTGCTGCTGGATGGCTCTTATCATCCGGTGGATTCCTCCGAGCAGGCCTTTAAGACAGCGGCCAGCCTCGCCTTCAAGGATGGCTTCATGAAGGCGCAGCCGGTTCTGCTGGAGCCCATCGCTTCCCTGAAGGTAACGGTTCCGGATCAGAATACCGGTGATATCATGGGTGATCTGACCAAGCGCCGCGGCAGAGTGCTGGGCATGACCGCACTCCACGGCGGCAAGCAGCTGATCGAGGCAGAGCTTCCCATGAGCAGTCTCTACGGCTACAACACAGATCTTCGTTCCATCACCGGCGGTGCCGGCGTTTATGAGTACGCCTTCGCCCGTTATGAGCAGGCTCCCGGCGATATTCAGAACAAGATCGTTGCAGAAAATGCAGCAGCAGAAAAGGAAGAATAATTGTAAGGATGCTTCACAGGAGTCCGGTGCAGGTATACGCACCGGGCTCTTTTCAATACTTTACTTGACTTCAATCTGCTTTTTACACTATTATTAGTGCTTAGTATGTGTATAAGGCGTGGTCTGCCAATGGGGCAGAAGAACGGAGTTTACAGCATGATCAGAATAGCGATAGATGCTATGGGCGGAGATCTGGCACCGGATGCAATATTGTCCGGCGTGGTCAATTCTCTGACCCAGGTAGAGAATACAAAAATTTTTCTGTTTGGACCGGAGGCCCTTCTTCGGGACAAGCTGAAGCAGTACAAATATGACGAAAGCCGCATCGAGATTATGGATGCGCCGGATGTGATCTCGCTTCATGAGTCGCCGGTGCTGGCGGTGCGCCGCAAGAAGGACTCCAGCATTGTGAAGGGTATGCACTTTGTGAAGGAGGGTAATGCTGATGCCTTCATCTCAGCCGGCTCGAGCGGAGCTATCCTGGCCGGCGGACAGCTGATTGTGGGCCGGATCAAGGGCATTCAGCGGCCGCCGCTGGGAGCACTGATTCCCACCCGCAAGGGCGTCTGCCTTCTGGTGGACTGCGGCGCCAATGTGGATGCAAAGCCGGAGTGGCTCCGGCAGTTTGCGGAAATGGGCTCTATTTACATCCGGGATATGCTGGGTGTGGAAAATCCGACGGTGGGTCTCGTGAACATCGGAGCCGAGGAGGAGAAGGGCAATGCCCTTGTGAAGGAAGCCATGCCGCTCCTGAAGGCGGACAGTGCGCTGAACTTCATCGGCTCCGTGGAGGCCCGGGATATCGTGGACGGCAACTGTGATGTGGTTGTTGCGGATGCGTTCGTGGGCAATGTGGTGCTGAAGATGTATGAGGGCGTCGGCAAAATGCTGCTTTCGGAAATCACAGACACCCTGAAGCACTCCGGCACAAAGACACTGCTGGGCGCAGCCCTCATCAAGCCGGCACTGAAGAAGACCATGAAGAAGTTTGATGCCAAGCAGTACGGCGGGGCACCGATCCTCGGTCTCAAGGGACTGGTGGTGAAGGTTCACGGCAATACCGACGGCAGGGAGCTGACCACGGCCATCCGGCAGTGTGCGGACTTTGTCGAGAAGGATATTGTGAAGAAGATACAGGCCCAGGTGGAAGCAGCGGAAGCCAAAGCAGAGGCTGCGCAGCCGGAGGCGTAAAGCCCGGCAGTGAAGGCCGAAGACATTACCCTAAGGTACAGAAGAAAGGATAAGAATATGGAATTTGAGAAGCTGAAAAAGATTATTGCGACAGAGATGAGCGGTGTTTCCGAGGATCAGATCACCATGGAAACCCGTTTTGTGGACGATCTGCATGCGGATTCACTGGATGTGGTGCAGATTGTGATGGCCATTGAGGAGACCTTCGGCATTGAGATCCCGGATGATGCGGCAGAGCAGTTCCAGACAGTGGGACAGGCTGTGGAGGCCATTAAAAACGCAAAGTAAGAGTAAGAAGGACAGGAAAATGGATTTATCAAAGCTGGAGGAGGATATCGGGTATCACTTTCAGGACAGGAAGCTGCTGCAGCATGCCCTGATCCATCCTTCTTTTTCCAATGAGAACGGAGACCCGAAGGAGGCCTCCAATCAGCGGCTGGAATTTCTGGGCGATGCGGTGCTGGAGCTGATTTCCAGCGTTTTCCTCTATGATCGCCGGCCTGTGCTGCAGGAGGGTGACATGACCAAGGTGCGGGCCGCACTGGTTTGTGAGCCCACACTGGCGGAGGCGGCGCGCCGTGTTCATCTTGGGGACTACATTGTGCTCGGCAGGGGCGAGGCCCGGGAGGGCATCAACCGGCGGGATTCCGTACTGTCGGATGCCTTTGAATCTGTCATCGGCGCCATGTACCTGGACGGCGGCATGGAGCCCGCCCGGAAATTTGTGACTGAGCTGGTGCTGTCTGATATCGAAAACAAGAGTCTGTACCGCGATGCAAAAACGGTGCTGCAGGAGTACTGTTCCCAGAATCGTCTGGAGATGGAATATATCCTTCTGGAGGAATCGGGACCCTGTCATGACCGCTTTTACCGTATTGCCGTGTCAATAAGCGGCAAGGAATATGGTATCGGCGAGGGCTCTTCGAAGAAGAAAGGCGAACAGGCAGCAGCATACCAGGCACTGCTCAGGATAAAGGCGGAAACCGGACATGTATTTAAAATCAATTGAAATCCAGGGCTTTAAGTCCTTTGCCAACAAGACAGTGCTGGATTTCAGCAAGGGCATCACGGGCATCGTGGGTCCTAACGGCTCGGGAAAATCCAACATCGCCGATGCGGTGCGCTGGGTTCTCGGTGAGCAGAAGGTGAAGCAGCTCCGGGGCGCTTCTATGCAGGATGTGATTTTCGCAGGAACTGCACAGCGGCGTGCCCAGAGCTGCGCTTATTGTGCCATCACACTGGACAATTCCGACCGCTGCCTCGGACTGGATTATGATGAGATTACGGTGACTCGGCGGCTCTATCGCTCCGGGGAATCGGAATACCTTCTGAACGGCACCGAATGCCGACTTAAGGACATCAATGAGCTGTTCTACGATACCGGTATCGGCAAGGAGGGCTATTCCATCATCGGACAGGGTCAGATTGACCGGATCCTTTCCGGAAAGCCGGAGGAACGTCGGGCTCTTTTTGACGAGGCCGTCGGCATTGTCAAGTACAAGCGCCGGAAGGATGTGGCGGAGAAGAAGCTTGCCGAGGAGCAGACGAATCTCCAGCGCGTAACAGACATTCTTCAGGAGCTGGAGAAGCAGGTCGGTCCGCTGAAGAAGCAGTCCGAGCAAGCCCGCGAATATCTGAATCTTCGTGATCAGCTGCTGAAAAAGGATACCGTACTTTTCGTGCGCGAGATGGACGAAGCGACGGAGAAGCTTTCTCAGGTAAATGTCAGCGACGCCGCAGTGCAGAGCGATCTGCGGGCTGCCCGGGAAGCCTCCGGTGCTTTGTCCACAAAATATGATGCGCTCAGTAATAAGCTCAGCGCCTTGAGTGAGGAAAGCACTGCCGCGCGGGATGAGGCCTCACAGAAAAATCTGGAGAAGAGCGGTCTGGAGGGACGCATCAATGTCCTGAAGGAGCAGCTTCGTTCGGAGCGATCCTCCAACGAGCAGCAGAAGGAGCAGCAGGATAGCCTGAAAAAACAGCAGTTCGAGTCCATTGCAGGCATCGAGGATCAGCTGGCTGTGCTGAAGCTTATCGAAGAGCAGCTCCGCTTTATTTCCGAAAATGACAGCAGCAATAGCGAGGCCCGGGAAGCGATTGACCGGGACCTTAAAACCATTGAGAACAGCCGCCGGGAAGCGCTGTCTGCGGTACGCGCCTGCATGGGTGCGGATTATGTGCTGGAGGAGCGCTCCGTGCGCAGTCTCGGTGCAGATGCCGACGGAGACGCAGAAGGTCAGGCAGGCCCGTCACAGGAGCTGCTGGAGAAGCTTGCCGAAAGGCAGCAGAAGCTACGCAGGACGGAAACCGCACTGCAGGAGAAATCCGATGCGATGCAGGGTAATTCCGCTAAGGAGAAGCAGCTTTCCCAGGAGGTAAACAGGCTTTCAGAAGCACTTCAGCAGGAGCTGCAGCGGCACAACAACTGTAAGAGCCGATTGGAAACGCTTCGGAATCTGGCGGAACGCTATGAGGGCTTCGGCAATGCCGTGAAGCAGGTCATGGAGCGCCGCAATGCGGTTCCCGGCCTTGAGGGCGTCGTGGCCGAGCTGATTCAGGTGCCGAAGAAATACGAAACAGCCATTGAGACCGCGCTGGGCGGCAGTGTGCAGAACATTGTGACACGGGACGAGCAGACGGCTAAGGAAATGGTGCAGTACCTGAAGAAAAACCGCTTCGGCCGTGCGACCTTTCTTCCGCTCAGCAATATCCGCGGACACCGGGACGAAAACTGTCTCCGTGCTGCGCACGAAGAGGGAGCGATCGGGCTCGGCTGTGATCTCATTCACTATTCCTCAGAGCTGAAGGTACTGGCAGAGTATCTACTCGGCCGGGTGCTGGTGGTCGACAACATTGACCATGCGTTGCGGATTGCGCGCAATTACCGGCAAAGTCTCCGTATCGTAACACTCGAGGGCGATCTGCTGAATCCCGGCGGATCCATTTCCGGCGGTGCGTATCGAAACAGCTCGAATCTCATGAGCCGGCAGCGTGAGCTGGAGGAGCTGGAGCAGCAGATCCTCACGGCGGCAGACCGGATCAGTGCACTGCGGAAGGAAAAGACCGAGGCGGAAGCACAATTGCAGACCATCCGGGATAACGGAGAGACACTGCGAAATGAAGAGCAGGAGCTGCAGCTCGCCAAGAAAACAGAGGAAATGGGCATCAGCGCGATGCTGGCGGCAAGCCACAGCGAATTTTCGGCGCGTACCGGCTTTGCGGCAGAGACACTGGAGCGGCTTTCCCGTGAGCTCCTGCAGGCCTTCCGAAGGCATGAAACGCTGGCGGCTGCTGCGGATACTGCGGCCGAAGACATTAGCGCAAAGGAAGCGGAGATCGAGAAGCTGACGAGGGAAATGCAGTCGGCTGCGGAAACAGCAGCCGCTCTGGAGAAGACCGCCGCCGAGAAGGAACAGCAGCGTACGGCACTGCAGGATGAGCAGAAGGCCGTCTTCGGTGAAAAAGACAGTCTGGCGTCGAAGCAGCTGGCACTGGAAAAGGAGGCTATGCGTGTAAGCGCCCAGAAGGAGAAGCTCACGCAGCGGATCGGTGCGCTGTCCGATTATATGTTCGAGGAATATAAGCTGAATTATCAGGCGGCAAAGGAAAGCGCTGTGACGGATGACAGTACGATTTCGGCACTGCGCAGTCAGATTGCCGAGCTGAAGAGTCAGATGAAGGCACTCGGCACGGTGAATCTGGACGCCATTGAGCAATACAAGGAGATTTCCGGGCGCTATGAATTCCTGAACGGACAGTATCAGGATCTCGTCAAGTCCGAAGAAAGTCTTCGTGATATCATTCGTGATCTGGACAGCGGCATGCGGAAGCAGTTCCGGGAAAATTTCGCCATGATCCAGACTGAGTTTGACCGGGTGTTCAAGGTGCTGTTCGGCGGCGGACAGGGCCGGATCGAGCTGGATGCGGAGGACAGCGATGTTCTCACCTGCGGCATCAGCATCATTGCGGAGCCGCCGGGAAAGAAGCTTCAGAATATGCTGCAGCTTTCCGGCGGAGAGAAGGCACTGACAGCCATTGCGCTGCTCTTTGCCATTCAGAGTCTGAAGCCCTCGCCCTTCTGTCTGTTGGACGAGATCGAGGCGGCGCTGGATGATTCCAATGTGGCCCGCTTTGCTGGGTATCTGACCAATCTGACGGAGCACACCCAGTTTATTGTCATTACCCACCGGCGCGGCACCATGGAGCGGGCTGACCGGCTCTTCGGCATCACGATGCAGGAGAAGGGTATCTCTGCGCTGGTGTCTGTCGATCTGGTGCAGGACCAGCTGGAGAACTAGCGGCTAAAGCATAGCAGTGCATGGCTCGGCAGCAGAATTCGCCGACATTTCCATAGCGATACACAAGGAGGAAAACATGAATTTCTTTTCCAAACTGATCAACAATATTTTTCAGTCCAATGAGGTGGCGGACGAGAGCTTCTATGAGGATCTTGAGGAAGCCATGATCATGAGCGACGTGGGCGTCAATACCGCCATGAAGGTGATTGATGCGGTACGCCATGAGGCGGACCGGCAGGGCGTCAACATGACCCGGGATGTGAAGAAGATTCTTCGGGACTATCTCTACGAGCTGATGCGCGTGGACGATTCCTACTATGACTTCGAACGGCAGAAAAGCATCATTTCCGTCATTGGTGTCAACGGCGTCGGTAAGACCACATCCATCGGAAAGCTCGCCGCCAATTTCCGCGGCCACGGCAAAAAGGTGATTCTGGCTGCGGCGGATACCTTCCGCGCCGGCGCCATTGAGCAGCTCTGTGAGTGGGGCAAGCGCAGCGGCGTGGACGTCATTCACCAGAAGGAGGGCTCCGACCCGGCTGCCGTGGTTTTCGATGCACTGCAGTCCTTCAAGGCGAAGCATGCGGATTTACTGATCATCGATACAGCCGGCCGTCTGCACAATAAGAAAAATCTGATGCAGGAGCTCGGCAAGATCAACCGGATCATCGACCGGGAATTTGCCGAGGGCTATCGTGAGACGCTGGTGGTACTGGATGCCACCACAGGGCAGAATGCCATGAGCCAGGCCCAGATCTTCAAGGACTGCTGTCAGGTAACCGGCATTATCCTGACGAAGATGGACGGCACCGCCAAGGGCGGCATCGCGCTGGCCGTACAGTCCGAGCTCGGCATACCGGTGAAGTACATCGGCGTGGGTGAGAAGGTGTCGGATCTTCAGAAGTTCGATGCCAAGAAGTATGTGGATAGTATCTTCGACTGAATAGTTCGTATAATTATAATGTCTTTGACTGTATAGTTGAAACGTTGTATTCTCGCATTTATATGCAAATTAAATAATCTTTATGCAAAAGCGGATACGCACCGCTTTTGGTCTGCTTCAAGGAAGGGGCAGATTTCCGAAGGGAAAGGGGAAATGTATGAAAGCGTACAAGAAGTTTATGAACGCTCTCGCAGCATTGGAAAAGCTGGTTCTGGATTTGTCCATCCTGCTGATTCTGGTTCTGACGGTGGGCAACGTCTTTTCACGAAAGGTGATTCATCAGTCGTGGTCCTTCACGGAGGAGCTGGTGGTCGCCGTGTTCGTGCTCATCACGCTGCTTGCTGCAGCACTGGCCTGTCGGGAGGGAGAGCTTGTGAATCTCACACTGCTGACGGACCGGCTTCCGAAGAAGGTGCAGCGGATTTTCCTTCTGCTCAGCACGATTCTTTCTGTCTTTTTCACAGCAGTTCTTTTCAAGTACGGCCTCGATAAGGTCATCACACAGCTTCAGAACGGCAAGCGCACCTTCGTGCTCAACTGGCCGGAGTGGATCTTCTGGTCCTTCGTACCTATCGGTGCGGCCTGCATGATCCTGCATTTCATCGAGTTTTATCTCGATACCCTCGGAAAGGAGAATGAAAAGTCATGATCAGTGCTGTTCTTTTTCTTTCCTTCTTTATCTTCCTGATCATGGGCATCCCCATCGGAATCTGTCTCGGCCTTTCTTCTGTCTGTGCCATTCTGTATTCCGGTACGAGCCTCACGATCGTTGCCACAAATATGTATTCCGGCATCAGCAAGTTCCTGCTGCTGGCCATTCCTTTTTTTGTGCTTTCCGGAAACATCATGGCAAAGGCCGGCATTTCCAAGCGGCTCATCCGCTTCGTCAACACCTGCGTCGGCCATAGAAGAGGCGGTCTCGCCATCGTCTGCGTTATCGTTGCGTGCTTCTTCGGCGCAATTTCCGGCTCCGGCCCGGCAACCGTGGCAGCCCTTGGTGCTGTTCTGATTCCGGCCATGATTGAGCAGGGCGGCTTCAGTGCGCCCTTTGCTTCCGCGCTGATGGCCACTGCGAGCTCCATCGCCATTGTCATCCCGCCCAGCATTGCCTTCGTGGTCTATGCCTCCATCACCGGCGTATCCATAGCGGATATGTTTATGGCCGGCGTCATTCCCGGCATCCTGATGGGTGTGGCCCTCGTTGTTGTGGTTATGATCGAGGCAAGACGCAAGAACATCCAGTCCACACAGAAAAGAGCCAGTGCCGCTGAGCGCTGGGCAGCCTTCAAGGACGCCTTCTGGGGACTTCTGATGCCTGTCATTATCCTCGGCGGCATCTACGGCGGTATCTTTACCCCGACCGAGGCGGCAGCCGTTTCTGTGGTTTACGGTCTCTTCGTCGGCATCTTCATCTATAAGGAAGTGAAGCTTCAGGATCTCCATGAGCTCTTCATTGACTCGGCAAAGACCACCGGCGGCATCATGCTCATTGTAGCCAGCGCCTCCCTGTTCTCCTTTGTCTGCACGCAGTTTGGCATCGCGGACGCCGCCTCCAACCTGCTCGGCAGCATTGCACACAATCAGTTCACGTTCCTGCTGATCGTCAACATCATTTTCCTGATCGCAGGCTGCTTTATCGATGCAAACTCGGCCATGTACATCTTCATTCCGATCATGCTGCCGGTCTGCAAGTCCCTGGGCTATGATGTTGTGGCCTTCGGTGTTGTGGCAACTGTGAACCTCGCCATCGGACAGGTAACGCCGCCCGTGGGCGTGAACCTTTTTGTCGCTATCGCCGTGAAGCTGAAGGAAGGCATGGAGAATGTCGATATCCCGAAGATTTCCCGCGCCGTGGCGCCTATGATCGCAGCGAGCGTTGTTGTACTTCTGCTGATCACCTATGTGCCCGCTGTCTCCACATTCCTGCCGAAGGCATTGGCCTCCGACGGCAGCTACAGCGGTACGGTTACTGTAGAAGAGACCAATGCCGGCGGCTCAGATGATGCCGGCAGCTCAGAAGGTACGGATACCTCCGATTTCAATGAGATTGCGGATTATTCCGATCTTGGTTGGGAATCACAAACCTGGAATTTCACATGCTCCACTACGGAGACCTCTACCTGGGCTGAGGGCGGACGCAAGTTCGGTGAGCTCATGGAGAAGGCCACCGGCGGTAAGATCAAGGTAAATGTTTACGCCGCCGATCAGCTGACCAACGGCAACCAGTCCGAGGGCATTCAGGCACTGATGAACGGTGATCCGGTACAGATCTCCATGCACAGCAACCTGATTTATTCCGCCTTTGACCCGCGGTTTAATGTTGTGTCACTGCCGTACCTCTTCGATTCCGTGGAGGAGGCCGATGCTATGCTGGACGGCGCAGCCGGTGAGAAGCTGAAGGACATCCTCAGCGAGTACGGCCTGCACTGCATGGGCATTGCCGAGAACGGCTTCCGTCAGCTCACGAACAGTGTTCATGAGATTAAGTCGGTGGACGACATGAAGAATCTGAAGATTCGTGTGGCAGGATCCAACCTTCTGATGGAATGCTACAAGCGCTGGGGCGCCGATGCCACCAATATGAACTGGTCCGAGACCTACACCGCGCTGCAGCAGAAGACAGTAGAAGGCCAGGAGAACCCGCTGCCGGCGATCGATGCCGCCAGTGTACAGGAGGTTCAGCCCTACTGCTCACTCTGGAATGCAAATTACGACTGTCTGTTCTTCTGTATCAATCAGGAGATTTATGAAGCGCTGACACCGGAGCAGCAGGCCGTTGTGGATGAGGCCGGCAAGAAGGCTGTGGACTACGAGCGTTACATCAACCGTTCCGGCGATGAGGAGATCATGACCCGCTGGACCGAGAAGAACGGCGTCACCTTTACAAATTATGAGAATATGGACATCCAGTCCTTCAAGGATGCTGTGTCCGGTGTGGCTGACTGGTATCAGCAGGAGCTGGAGAGCCAGGGCTATGCAGACGCCGCAGAGCTAATTTCCGCATTCACGGATAAGACGGCTGTTGCTGCCGCTGCATCTGACGACGGCTCCATCGGCGCGGACAGCGTCGAAGACAGAAGTGACCTGAACTGGGAGCCGCAGACCTGGAACTTCACCTGTTCCACCACAGAGACCTCCACATGGGCCGAGGGTGGACGCAAGTTCGGCGAGCTCGTGGAGAAGGCCACCGGCGGCAAGATCAAGGTAAATGTCTATGCGGCCGATCAGCTGACCAACGGCAACCAGTCCGAGGGCATTCAGGCACTCATCGACGGTGACCCGGTGCAGATTTCCATGCACAGCAACCTGATTTATTCGGCCTTTGACCCGCGGTTTAATGTTGTGTCACTGCCGTATCTCTTCGACTCTGTCGAGGATGCCGACCAGATGCTGGACGGCGAGGCCGGCGACAAGCTGAAGGATATCCTCAGCGAGTACGGCCTGCACTGCATGGGCATTGCCGAGAACGGCTTCCGTCAGCTCACGAACAGTGTTCATGAGATTAAGTCGGTGGACGACATGAAGAATCTGAAGATTCGTGTGGCAGGATCCAACCTTCTGATGGAATGCTACAAGCGCTGGGGCGCCGATGCCACCAATATGAACTGGTCCGAGACCTACACCGCGCTGCAGCAGAAGACAGTAGAAGGCCAGGAGAACCCGCTGCCGGCGATCGATGCCGCCAGTGTACAGGAGGTTCAGCCCTACTGCTCACTCTGGAATGCAAATTACGACTGTCTGTTCTTCTGCATCAACCAGAAGATCTACGATGCCCTGACACCGGAGCAGCAGGCGGTCATCGACGAGTGCGGTGCACTGGCTGTACGCTATGAGCGTTACATCAACCGTTCCGGCGATGAGGAAATCATGAGCCGCTGGGCCCAGAAGAACGGCGTGACAATCACAGCAACCGAGGATCTGGACATTCAGTCCTTCAAGGATGCGGTAGACGGCGTTGATGACTGGTTCATCAATGAGCTGAAGAACCAGAACTATGCGGATGCAGAGGAGCTGGTAGCGGCGTTCAGAAAGTAATGAATGCCTTGAATATATGTAGAAAGCGGAGCCCTTTTATGCTCCGCTTTTTTAGTGTCTACTTTTGATTCTTCCTTTACATCAACGGGCCAAATTGTTATATTAAAGAGTGGCTAATCAGATTTGGACTTAAAATTAAATGTAGCTCTCAAACGCTTAAATTAAATCCGAAGAATCGCATTTTTAAGCTATTCGCAGGACTGGCGTTGAACAGTTACATGCATAAAAGGGGTAATGCAGATGAAAAGGACAATACGCAAGCGGATTCTCAGCGGTCTTCTGGCGGTCATGATGATCGTTTCCAACGTGAATGTTTCGACCTATGCGGCAGAAGACGGGCAGATCGTTCATGAACAGGAGCTTGAGGCTGATCCGGAAAATGCCGGCGGTAATCAGGCTGAAGAAGTGACGGAAAATACCGATGCGGCTGATGAAGGGCAGAATGACGATGATGCGTTGCAGGAGCAGAACGATTCTGAATCTGCCGAGTCGAAGGACACAGACGCCGCCGAATCAAAGGAATCCGAGAAAGAGACTGAGACGCAGGATCAGTCGGAAGCCGAAACATCTGCAGCAAGCACAGAGAATGCATCAACCGACGAGACTTCAGACACAAAGACCCCGTCCTCCGCTGACAGCAAGAATGAGAGCTCTGCGGCCGAGACA
>CAZJQX010000013.1:27106-36104 GCA_964548305.1 uncultured Lachnospiraceae bacterium | reverse complement strand
CGATCTGGGCGGCGCTGACGGACTTCTGCACATCTCCGAGATGAGCTGGGGCAGAATCGAGAATCCGAAGAAGCTTTTTAAGCCGGGCCAGGAGGTTAAGGTTCTGGTTAAGGAGATCAACGGTGAGAGAATCGCTCTGACCAGAAAGTTCCCTGAGGAGAACCCTTGGAAGGATGCTGACAGCAAGTACGCTATCGGTGCTGTTGTAGAGGGTAAGGTTGCCAGAATGACAGATTTCGGTGCATTCATCGAGCTGGACAAGGGAATCGACGCTCTGCTGCATGTATCTCAGATTTCCAGAGAGCATGTAAACAAGCCGTCAGATGTTCTGTCAGTTGGTCAGGAGATCACTGCTAAGGTAGTAGATCTTGACGTTGACAGCCATAAGATCTCTCTTTCCATGAAGGCTCTGGCTTCCGGGGAAGATGCAGATGTTGCAGATGTTGACATCAATGCAGTAGCAAACAACGAGCAGTAAGCTGATTACTCTGCGCGGAAAGATACAAAGGGTCGGGCAGGTTTCCTGTCCGGCCCTTCTGCGGTTTAAAGGAGGAAGCACATGGGAATGGAGATTGAACGGAAGTGGCTGGTGCGGGAGCTTCCCGCCGGACTTTCAGCGTATCCGAAGCGGGAGCTGGAGCAGGCCTACCTGAATTTTTCACCGGCCATCCGCGTGCGGCATGACGTTTCTTCCGAAAATGAAAAATACGAGCTGACCTATAAAGGCGGCGGTCTGGTGGCCCGGCGGGAGGAGAACCTGCCGCTGGATGCAGAGAGCTATGTCGGTCTGCTGGGAAAGCATGAGGGCACGGTGATTCGGAAAACAAGATACATGATTCCGCTGCCGGAGACCGGATATACAGCGGAGCTGGACATTTTTTCTGAGGAGCTTAAGGGTCTTCTGCTGGTGGAGGTTGAATTTCCAAGCCTTTCCGAAGCAGAAAGCTTCATTGCACCGGACTGGTTCGGAGAGGACGTTTCGGAAACGGGACTTTATTCCAATGCCCGCCTGGCTCGTTTTGGCCTGCCGAAGGCCTAGGAATTTTCTTGCGTGGACAGCATTTCGGTGATATACTCTTGATTTGGACATGTCTACCACGGGCAGAGCATCTTGAGGAGCATGTACCGGGTATTCAATGATAAAGAAGTTTGTGGAGGTACTCTTAAATGAGCGTAAAAGTTGAGAATTTAGAGAAGAGCATGGCGAAGCTGACCGTAGAGGTTGAGGCTGCGGAGTTCGACAAGGCACTTGTAAAGGCCTATAACAAGACCAAGAATAGATTCAATCTTCCCGGTTTCAGAAAGGGAAAAGCACCTATGGCCATGATCGAGAAGATGTACGGCGTTGAGGTGTTCTATGAGGAGGCTGTCAACACTGTTCTGGATGCAAGCTATCCGGAGGCTATGAAGGAGTCCGGACTGGATATCGTTTCCAGACCGGAGATCTCCGTTGACCAGATCGGCAAGGGCCAGAACCTGGTTTATACCGCTACTGTTGCTGTGAAGCCGGTTGTGACTCTGGGCGAGTACAAGGGCGTGACTGTAGAGAAGGCTGATACCACAGTATCTGCTAAGGAAGTAACTGAGCGTCTGAACAGAGAGCTGGAGAAGAATGCACGCGTGGTTGATGTTGATCGTGAGATCAAGGCAGATGATACCGCTACCATCGATTTCGTAGGTTCTGTTGACGGCGTTGAGTTTGCCGGCGGCAAGGGCGAGGATTATCCGCTGACCATCGGTTCCGGTACCTTTATCCCGGGCTTTGAGGATCAGCTCATCGGACACAAGACCGGCGAGACTGTAGATGTTAATGTAACCTTCCCGGAGGAGTACGGCGCAAAGGATCTTGCCGGCAAGGCAGCTCTCTTCAAGGTAACCATTAAGGGCGTTAAGGAGAAGCAGATCCCGGCAGCTGATGATGAGTTCGCTTCTGAGGTTTCTGAGTTCGATACTCTGGATGAGTACAAGAAGGACCTGAAGAAGACCATCAAGGAGGAGAAGGAGAAGCAGGCTGCAGCTGCTAACGAGAACGCTGTTGTGGCTAAGGTTGTTGAGAATGCTTCAATGGATATTCCGGCACCCATGGTGGAGATGCAGGTTGAGCAGATGTACTATGAGTATCAGATGAGACTGCAGCAGCAGGGCATCCCGATGGATCAGTATCTGCAGATCACAGGCCTCACCAAGGAAAAGCTTGAGGAGCAGATGAAGCCGTCAGCTGAGAACAACATTAAGTCCTCTCTCGTGCTTGAGGCTATCCAGAAGCAGGAGAACATCGAGGCTTCTGACGAGAAGGTAGAAGAGGAGTTCAAGAAGATCGCTGAGCAGTATAAGATGAAGTATGAGGATCTGGTAAAGACTGTTACCGATTCTCAGAAGGAGTCTGTGAAGAGAGAGCTGAGCATCCAGGCTACCATCGATATGCTGGTTGCAGAGGCAAACTTTGTAAAGGCTGAGAAGAAGGCCAAGAAGGAAGAGACAGCTGAGGACGCTGAGGCGTAAAGCAGCGCTTTCTCAGAGGGAAAAGAGCGATGCGGACAGGATCTGCATCGCTTCTTTTGTACAGAATGCAAAGGAGGTTTAGAACAATGAATAACTTTGTATATCCACATGACATTTCCACCATTCCTTATGTCATTCAGTCCACATCCAGAGGCGAGAGATCCTATGATATTTTCTCCCGACTTCTGAATGAGCGTATTATTTTTTTGGGAGATGAGGTGAACAATGACACCGCTTCTCTGGTGGTGGCACAGCTTCTGTATCTGGAGTCTGAGGATCCGGATAAAGACATTAACCTCTATATCAATTCTCCGGGCGGTGTGATCACAGCCGGCATGGCCATCTATGATACTATGCAGTACATTAAGTGCGATGTTTCCACCATCTGCGTCGGTATGGCTGCCTCCATGGGCGCCTTCCTGCTGGCCGGCGGTGCCAAGGGCAAGCGCATGATTCTGCCCAATGCGGAGGTCATGATTCATCAGCCCTCCGGCGGTGCACAGGGTCAGGCTACCGAGATTCAGATCACGGCAGAGTGGATTCTCCGGACAAAGAAGCATATGAATGAAATTCTGGCGGCAAACTGCGGACAGCCGGTGGAGAAGGTGGCGCAGGATACAGAACGTGACCATTGGATGACAGCGGAGCAGGCGTTGGAATACGGAATTGTGGACCACATTTTCCGCTCCAGAGACCAGGGCGTAGAGAGTAGATAAAGGGGAATTTGGAATATGCCAATGAAATCTGAGGACAAGGTCAGATGCTGCTTTTGCGGCAAATCTGCAAAGCAGGTGCATAAGCTGATTGCGGGTCTGAACAATACCTATATCTGTGATGAGTGTGTCGAGCTCTGCCAGGAGATTCTGAACGAAAGAAACGGTGAGGAAGGGCTGGTGGATGCTGAGTCCATTCGTCTTCTGAAGCCTCGTGAGATCAAGGAATTTCTGGATGAGTATGTAATTGGACAGGATGAGGCCAAGAAGGTTCTTTCCGTGGCGGTTTATAACCACTACAAGCGCATTACCTCAAAGATCAAGGACATTGATGTACAGAAGTCCAACATTCTCATGATCGGACCCACCGGTACCGGAAAGACCTATCTGGCACAGACACTGGCTCGTATACTGGGCGTGCCCTTTGCCATTGCGGATGCCACAGCTCTGACAGAGGCCGGCTACGTAGGCGAGGATGTGGAGAACATTCTCCTGAAGCTGATTCAGGCAGCGGATTATGATATCAAGCGTGCCGAGGTGGGTATCATCTACATCGATGAGATCGACAAGATCACCAAGAAGTCGGAAAATGTCTCCATCACAAGGGATGTTTCCGGTGAAGGTGTACAGCAGGCGCTGCTGAAGATTCTGGAGGGAACGGTGGCTTCGGTGCCGCCTCAGGGAGGCAGAAAGCATCCGCATCAGGAGCTGATCCAGATCGATACCACGAATATTCTCTTTATCTGCGGCGGTGCCTTTGACGGGCTGGAGCATATCATTGAGAAGCGTATCGCTGCAGGATCCATGGGCTTCGGTGCGGAGATCGTGGAGAAGAACAAGGAAAACTACGATGATGTGCTGCGGCAGGTGCAGCCGGAGGATCTGGTGAAATTTGGCCTGATTCCGGAGTTTATCGGCCGTGTTCCCATTGATGTGGAGCTGACGAGCCATGATGTGCATACACTGAAGCAGATCCTGACCACACCGAAGAATGCTCTGGTGAAGCAGTATCAGAAGCTGTTCGAGCTGGACAATGTGAAGCTGCATTTCACCGATGATGCCATTGCGGCCATTGCAGAAAAGGCGGTGGAGAGAAAGACCGGTGCCAGAGGCCTGCGCTCTATCATGGAAGACATGATGATGGATATCATGTACGAGATTCCTTCCGAGCCGGACATCAGTGAGGTGGGCATCACCAGAGAAGTGGTGGAAGGCAAGGGGACGCCGGAAATCATTCGCCGCGACGCGGCAGAGACCGGACATGGCAGAAGCCGCCGCGCAAACCTTCAGGATATGTCGATCGACAGTGAGAGTGCTGATTTATGATCAAGATCAAAAGCGTCAACCTGGATTATGTGCTGGGTGTAAAGTCTGAGCTGCCGAAAACGGAGAAGCCGGAGTTTGTTATGGCAGGACGCTCCAATGTAGGAAAGTCCTCCTTCATTAACGCCTTCATCAACCGGAAGACTTATGCCAGAACCTCTCAGACCCCGGGAAAGACGAGAACCATCAATTTTTATAATGTGAACGATGCCTTTTATCTGGTGGATCTGCCGGGTTACGGCTATGCCTCTACAGGTCCGGTGGAGCAGGAGAAGTGGGATCGGATGATCAACCGTTATTTTGCGGCATCGGAAACCATTGAAGAGGTGATTCTGCTGGTGGACATCCGCCACGATCCCACCCGCCAGGATGTGCAGATGTTTGAGTTCCTGAAGGCGGCCACGGGCTACGAGCCGCTGGTGGTGCTGACAAAGACCGATAAGATCAATCGCTCTCAGGTTCGCAAGCAGACGGAGCAGGCCAGAAAGGTGCTTGGTGCCAGTATGGACTGCACCATGATTCCCTTTTCTGCGGTGACCAAGCAGGGTTTGGAAGAGATTCACGGCATTGTGGAAGAGCTGTCTCTTGACAAGTGACCGGCACCATGCCTATAATGCAGTCTGTAATCAGATAAGATATAAATCGTTGATGAGGAGAGTAGCTTTTTCGAGAAGCCAAAGAGAGGGACAGTTGGTGAGAAGTCCTGTGGATCGGATCAGTGAAGACCACCTCGGAGAGGCCCTTAATCGGGCACGGTGATTCCGTTATCATCCTTGAGCGGCTGTTTTTACAGCAATTTGGGTGGAACCGCGAGTAATTCGTCCCATATGTCCCCTGTGGATATATGGGATTTTTTTTGTGTTCAGCACCGCCGGAAAATGTTGCAAAAAGCGGAATCAAGCTTGCTTGATGAAGCGTTTGCTCTCATTTTTCGGCGGCGGGCAAGGCGCTTTGCGCCTTTGAACCGTCAAATCACGCACCGCGTAGCGGTGTGGTGATTTGGTGCTGAGCATTAGCTTTATTATCAAACCGCCATCCCCTCGGCCCAAAGGAGCGGACGGCAGAGAAGGAGTCGTTTTATGGAGAAGGAAGAATTTTTGCAGGTATACCGCCATTCTATGGCGCATATTCTGGCGAAGGCTGTGATCGAGCTGTTCGGCAAGGAGGTTCAGTATGCCATCGGACCGCAGATCGAGAACGGCCTGTACTATGATTTTGTGCTGCCGAGAACCGTCGGACAGGATGATTTCAAGACCATCGAGGACAAGATGCGCGAAATCATTAAGAGAAGAGAGGCTTGGACCCGGAAGGAGGTTTCCAAGGAGGAAGCACTGGAAATCTTCAAGGATCAGAAGTTTAAGACTGAGCTGATCGAGGAAATGCCGGCGGACGAGACCATCACGGTTTACTATACCGGTGACGACTATGTGGATCTCTGCCGCGGACCGCATGTGGAGAATTCCCAGGAGCTCATGAACGTGGCATTCCAGATTCGTTCCGTATCAGGTGCGTACTGGAGAGGCGACGAAAAGAAGGATCAGCTGCAGCGAATCTATGTTTATGCATTCCCGGACAAGGCACAGCTGAAGGATTTCCTGAAGCTGCTGAAGGAAGCACAGGAGAGAGACCACAAGAAGCTGGGACCGGAGCAGGATCTCTTTATGTTCCACGAAACTGCACCGGGCATGCCGTACTGGCTGCCGCGCGGCTGGAAGCTTTTCAATGCACTTCTGGAGTTCTGGAGAGGCATTCATGAGGCACACGGCTACAATGAGATTGCGGCACCTGTGATCAACAACCAGAAGATCTGGGCAACCTCCGGACACTGGGGACATTACAAAGAGAATATGTTCATCATCCCTGGTGAGAAGGAAGATGAGAGCGATTATTTCGCTGCAAAGCCCATGAACTGCCCGAATGCGATCATGGTGTACAAGAACAAGCTTCGTTCCTATAAGGATCTCCCGCTCCGTATTTCCCAGGTGGATGTCATCCACAGAAAGGAGAAGTCCGGTGAGCTGAACGGTCTCTTCAGAGTGCAGATGTTCCGTCAGGATGATGCGCATATTCTTCTGACAGAGGATCAGATCGGTCAGGAGATCAACGACATTATGAACATTGCCGGTGAGATCTACGGCACCTTCGGCCTTACTTATATGGCTGAGCTGTCCACCAGACCGGATGACTACATGGGAGATATCGAGGTATGGAACAAGGCCGAGGCTGATCTGAAGAAGATTCTGGACGAGAAGTACGGCGAGGGCAATTATGAGATTAATGAAGGCGACGGCGCATTCTATGGTCCGAAGATCGACCTTAAGATGAAGGATGCTCTGGGAAGAGAATGGCAGATGGGTACCATTCAGCTTGACTTCCAGCTGCCGCTGAACTTCGATCTCAAGTATGTTGCACAGGACGGAACACAGAAGCGGCCGGTTATGCTGCACAGAGCCATCCTTGGCTCCTTCGAGCGTTTTATCGGCATCCTGATCGAGAATTTCAAGGCAGCATTCCCGTTCTGGCTGTCACCGATGCAGGTTGGCGTGGTGCCGATTCGTACAGAGCATAACGCCTATGCAGAGGAAATCGCTGCAGCACTGAGAAAGGCACATATCCGTGTGGAGACTGATTACAGCGATAAGAATATGAAGGAGAAGATCAAGGCCTTCAAGCAGTATAAGGATCCGTATATTGTGGTTGTGGGTGATAAGGAGGCTGAGGAAAAGACAGTTTCCATTAACCTGAGAGGCTCTAACCAGCAGCTGAAGGACGTTCCGCTTGATCTCTTCGTGGAAATGTGCCGGAAGATGAATGAGGAGCATAGCCTCGAGCTTCTGACTGAGGCGAAGGTTTAAAAATCCGGCAGAAATCGGAAAATGAACTTGACGGGGCAAGGTCGGTGTGATACTATACCATAGTCGTTAAAGACAGGAAAGTAGGTATCCACCTCACCTTGGCAGCAGGAGCTGATCCCGGGTTCATATTGATTTTTACTTCGTGTATTTTTCAATGGTGGATTGGCTTACAATCCACCATATTTTTATTGTTCAAAATATATTTTGAGAGGAGCTTATGGCAGTTAAAAAGGGCACAGAAATCGAGATTAACGAGCAGATCAGGGACAAGGAAGTCAGAGTGATCGGTGCTGACGGACAGCAGCTCGGCATCATGTCCTCCCGGGATGCATATATGATGGCGAGAGATCAGGATCTGGATCTGATCAAGATCGCGGCAATGGCGACACCGCCGGTTGTCAAGATTGCTGATTTCGGCAAGTATCGTTATGAGATGATGCGCAAGGAGAAGGAAGCCAAGAAGAATCAGCACACCACTGAGCTGAAAGAGATTCGTATGACACCGAATATCGATACCAACGATCTCAACACGAAGCTTTCCGCAGCCAGAAAGTTCCTGGAGAAGGGCAACAAGGTTAAGGTGGCGCTTCGCTTCCGTGGCCGTGAGATGTCCCGCATGAACCAGTCAAAGTATATTCTGGATGATTTTGCTGAGAAGCTGGCAGACATTGCCGTTCTCGACAAGCCCGCTAAAGTCGAGGGCAGAAATATGGCTGTGGTTTTAAGCCCGAAAAAGTAAATTCACAGGAGGCAAATATGGCAAAGTTAAAGCTTAAGACAAAGAGAGCCGCTGCAAAGCGTTTTAAGGTTACTGGTACCGGTAAGCTTGTTAGAAACAAGGCAAACAAGTCCCACATCCTTACAAAGAAGTCAACAAAGCGTAAGAGAGGTCTGAGAAAGGACACTGTAGTAGACGCAACAAATGTAAAGACAATGAAGAAGATTCTTCCGTATCTTTGATTTGCTGACGATTTGATTGAGGAGGAAATAAACAATGAGAATTAAGGGCGGCGTTAACGCTAAGAAGAAGCATAACAGAGTACTGAAGCTGGCAAAGGGTTACAGAGGAGCTCGTTCCAAGCAGTACAGAGTAGCAAAGCAGAGTGTCATGAGAGCTCTTACAGAGTCCTACAAGGGCCGTAAGGAGAGAAAGAGACAGTTCAGACAGCTCTGGATCGCTCGTATCAATGCAGCAGCTAGAATGAACGGCCTCAGCTATTCCAAGCTGATGTTCGGTCTGAAGAATGCCGGCATCGACATGAACAGAAAGATGCTTTCCGAGATCGCTATCGCAGATCCGGCTGGCTTCACTGCTCTTTGCGAGTCTGCAAAGGCTAACCTGGCTAAGTAATATAGATCAGAAGACGAGAGAGGGGAGTGTCCGCGAATGCGGATGCTCCCCTTTTCAGTTCAGAATAACTTGCCACTACATACAAGTACCCCCTGCCGTTTATGACAGGGGGTACTTATACCCCCGCGCAGTCCTCTGCGCGGGGAAGAGGAGCAGCGAAAGAAATGCGCCCCGATTTTTGCAACAAAAAAGAGGCAAGTGATATGCGACTTGCCCCAACGATAATGCAGAAGATGGGAGTTGAACCCACATGA
>CAZJQX010000013.1:0-27006 GCA_964548305.1 uncultured Lachnospiraceae bacterium | reverse complement strand
GTGTTAGCTCACACGGACCTGAACCGTGCGCGTCTGCCATTCCGCCACTTCTGCAAATATTTAATTGACTCAGATTAAAATCTGAGAGTGCAGAAGATGGGAGTTGAACCCACATGAGTGTTAGCTCACACGGACCTGAACCGTGCGCGTCTGCCATTCCGCCACTTCTGCATTTCGTCGCTTGTCTCTCTCGCGAACTCGTTTATATTAGCATCTGACCTTTATTCTGTCAACAACTTTTTTGAAAAATATAATTGCTTAGTCATGCTCTGATGAAAGCTTTTGACTAAGCAATTATCATCAATGCAGCAGTGCGCCCAGAAGACCGTAGCTTACGACGGACATAATCAGAGCCGCCAGCATTACCCCAAGGAGAATGGAGGGAACGGATTTCCGGAGCTTCATGCCCAGAAGGCCTGCAACAATGGCGCCGGTCCAGGCTCCGGTTCCGGGAAGGGGAATGCCTACGAAGAGGGTCAGACCCCAGAAGCCGTAGCGTTCAATGCTGTCCTGGTGTTTCGCCACCTTGCCGTTCAGGAAGCGGGCCAGTCCCTGTGTCGGACTGAAGCGCTCCAGCAGTGCCACCAGCTTCTGGATCAGAAGCAGCACGAAGGGAATTGGAAGAAGGTTGCCGATGAGACAGATGGGCAGCGCCGTGAGATAGGGAAGCTGCAGGACGGAAGCGGCCAGAAGACCGCCGCGGAGCTCCAGGATCGGCAGCATGGAAATGATGAAGACGATAAGCTCCTTGGAGAGATGCCCCGCCAGATTACTGGTAAAAAAAGTAACTAAGCTGTTCATGTTTTTTCTCTTTTCTGTAAGATGCGCAAGCTTGAATGCCCCTATAACTTGTGCTAAACTAATTTAGTTTTCAATGGAAAACTGTAAGCTTCCGGGAAATTGTAATAGAGTGGATACAGAGGCGTCAATACTGAAATGAAATTTATGGGAAATTGTGACGCCGTGAGGATAGATTATGATTAATTTTGAAGACGAAATTCAGCGTTTTAAGCCGAGTCTGGATGTGGACCAGATTGAGGATGCCATTGTGAAGGTGGATCTCACGGATATGAATGATATCATGACGAAGCTGATTGAAGAGGCGGCAGCGAGGAACGAGCAGAAATGAGATATGACGTAACACTGGAACGGATTGCCAACTGTTATTACAATCTGGGTCTGGAGCGGGCACGTCTTCGGGATCTTTCCGGTGCGGCAGAGCTTTTGAAGAAGTCGCTGCAGTATGACAAATACCAGAAGGATGCCCGAAATCTGCTGGGGCTCATTTTTTTTGAGTGCGGAGAAACCGCGGATGCGCTGGTGCAGTGGGTAATCAGTATGAATCTGATGCCGGAGGACAATCTGGCGGATCATTATCTGGATGAGGTGCAGCGGAAACCGGCCATTCTTCGTATCTGCTCCGACAATGTGAAGCGCTATAATCAGGCGCTGGACTATGCTCAGAACAACAATGAGGATCTGGCTATCATGCAGCTGAATCAGGTGATCGGCGACCGGCCGAATTATGTGAAGGCGCATACACTGCTGGCATTGCTCTATATGAAGAAGGAGGAATGGGTAAAGGCCGGCAAGAGTCTGCTGACGGTGCTGCACATCGACCGGAACAACCCCAAGGCCCTGGTGCTGATGGATGAGGTGAAGCACAATACGGGCAGAGCAGAGGTGGAGAAGAATCGCCTTAAAAATGTGTTTTCTCATCGCCGGATGAGTGACGATGATGTGCTGGTGCCGCAGGAGGTGAAGCAGATCTCTCCCTGGATGGTGGTGCTGTACATATTGATCGGATTCGTTTTTGCCCTGCTGGCCTTTTATCTTCTGCTGCTGCCGGCAAAGACCAAGGCTTTGAACAGCCAGAACAATCAGGAGCTGATTCGTTATGCAGAGAAGCTGGATGCGGTGAATCAGGAAAACACCAGTCTGCAGAGTCAGCTGGACAGCCTGCAGACCGAATATGATGACGTCAACGCTCAGCTCGCGCAGTATGCCAGTGCCAATGCTTCCTTTGCGGGACAGTATCGCAGCCTGAATGATATTCAGTCCCTGATTTCCGCCGGAGACATGGTGGGGGCTGCGGAGCAGTATCTGCAGCTGGATGTGGCCAATGTGACGGATGAGAGTCTGCAGAGCCTGCTGAGCACGGTGAAGGCAGAAATGGAGGGCACGGTTTATCAGCGGCTTTCCGAGCTGGGCACGGCTGCCTGGAATTCCGGGGACACGGCACAGGCCCAGACGGATTATGAGCTGAGCCTTCAGCTTCGTCAGGAGCCGGAGACCATGTTCCTGCTGGCGCGGCTCTACCAGAGCAGCGGTGATACGGAGAATGCCAACAAGCTGTTTGATCAGATTGTGGGCGAATATCCGGACTCACCTTATGCAGAGAGGGCCAGAAACGCAAGAGGCTATTAAAGAGGAGCTTTATGCTGAACAGGGATAAGATCAGGCTGATGACCAAGCTGGCAGCCTTTGAAAAAAAAGAGGGGAAAGAGGTCCTGCAGACCGGAGAGTATTTCCGCAGTGATTATATCTCGAATCGGATTCTGATGGCAGAGCTTCATTATACCCTGTGCTTCATCCTGGTGGTGATGGTGGGCGTGCTGATGCGGCTGGAAAGCATTCTTCTGAATCTGAGCCTTCAGTACCTTCGGGGTACGGCGCGGATTCTGGGTATTGCCTATGTTATCGGCCTGTTGGTGACCGGCATTATTTCTGGTACTGAGGCCCGCCTTCATTACAATACGGCACAGGCTCTCCGGGATTTTTACATGGAGAAGCTGGAACAGCTCCTGGCAATGATGCGGGGCGAGCAGCCGTCGGAGGACAGCCGTTACGGAGATGACTTCGGAGAGGAGATTCGTCTTCTGCGGGCCGGTGTACTGCCGGAGGAGGAATGGTCAGAGGAAGCGCCTGATGAAGATGACGAGGATATGGACCGTTCTCCGGAGGCTGAGGAGGCAGTGCGTTTCGCCCGGGAGGAGGCCAGCCGCTATCTGCGGGAGGAGAAGCAGAAAAAGAAGAGTAGTAAAATGCAGGCGGTGCCGAAGAAGGAGCAGAGGCCGGAGGGAGCAGATGGCTTCTGGCTGGATGATCCCATAGATGAGAACGACGAGGATTACTGGCTGGATGACGAGATAGAAAGTGACGGAAACGGACTTTCGGTGCAGCGGAAAAGCGCTGAACCGGAATGGCTGGATGAGGACTGGACGGAAGGAGACGAGGAATGAATCAGATTTCTGCCCTGCGGGATGCGCTGGGAAATGTATACAGGAGACAGGATTACTGGCTTCTGCCCCTTTTCCGCGCTTTGACGGCTCTTGTGCTCTTTATGACACTTCGGATGCGTATGGGCTACAGCTCACTGTGCGCCGGGATTCCGGTGATTCTGGCGGCATCCTTGTTCTGTGCATTTCTGCCCTGGGCGGGCATCTCCTTTCTGGGTGCAGCCCTGATACTGGGAAATCTCTACAGCGCATCCCTGGAACTTACTCTGGTGGGAGCGCTGGTGTTTCTGATGGCGGCCCTGATCCAGAGTGCCTTTCGGGCCAAAGGGGCGGTGCTTCTGGCAGTGCTTCCTTTCTTTTATTTCCTGCACATTCCCTATGCAGTGGTGCTGGCGGCGGGCTTTTCACTTGGCATTCTGGGCTTCATCCCGTTGGCGCTGGGCACTGTTGTATACTATTTCCTTCATTATGCGGCGGAAAATGTAGGCGGCATCACGCAAACGACGGATATGACGGAGCTTGCCAGTCAGTATGCGGATATTTTTAGCGGCTTCCTCGGCAATCGGGAGATGCTGCTGATGATCGTTGTGGTGACGCTCGGCTTTCTGGCGGTATACATTCTGCGCAGTCTTCCTATTGACTATGCCTTTCTGCTGGCGCTGCTGGTGGGAATGGTTCTGATGGGCGGCTGTCTCGTGCTGGGCGGCAGCAGACTGGGGCTCGGCTCTCTGACGGGGCAGATTGGCGGCCTGCTGATTTCACTGCTTCTGGGTGCTGTTTACCTGCTGCTGTTTCATAATGCGGATTATCGCGGCAGTGAGCATCTGCAGTTTGAGGATGAAGAATATTACTATTATGTGAAGGCTGTACCGAAGCGGCAGAGTGAGAAAAAAGGGGAGTAAGTCTTGGAAGAGATGCTGGGAAAAATGAAGAGCTGGGTGAGCCTTCTGCCGCCCTTTACGATCACAAGCATAGCGGAGATCCTGATTCTCACGGTGTTTGTTTATGAGTGTCTGCTCTGGATTAAGAATACCAAGGCCTGGGAGCTGCTGAAGGGCATCCTGGTGATTGTGGCCTTTACAGCTTTCGCGGCAATTTTTCACATGACCACCATCATGTGGCTCATTGAGCGCCTGTCTACGGCTGCCATCATTGCGGCAGTGGTGATTTTTCAGCCGGAGCTCAGAAAGGCGCTGGAGCAGCTTGGTTCCAAGTCATTTATCAGCAATTTGCTGCCGGATTCCAATGCGGTAGATACGAGCTTCGTGACGGCAAATGAAATTGCCAACGCCACCTTCGAAATGGCAAAAAAGAAAACCGGTGCCCTTATCGTGATTCAGCAGAAGCAGTCTCTGCGGGAGATTGAAGGAACGGGCATCCGCATCAACGGCATCGTGTCGGCGGCCCTGCTCATCAACATTTTCGAGAAGAATACACCGCTGCATGACGGTGCGGTGGTCATCGTCGGTGACAAGGTGACCTCGGCTACCTGTTATCTTCCCCTTTCGGATACAGAGATTTCCAAGGACTTCGGTACCCGGCATCGGGCGGCTTTGGGAATTTCCGAGAATACGGATGCCATCACTGTGGTGGTTTCGGAGGAAACCGGCCGGGTATCCATCGCGGATAAGGGACGCCTGATTCGTATTCCGGACCGGGAGACCCTGCTTTCCTGCCTGCCCAATGAGCTGGAGGAAGCGGAGCGGGACAACCGAAATCTCTTCCCTTTGAAGCTTTTTAAACGCGGAAAGGAGAATGAGCAGACATGATCATGCGGTTTCTGAAAAACAATCCGGGACTCAAGCTTATCAGTGTGGCTGTTTCTCTGATTATCTGGCTGGTGGTCATCAATGTCTCCAAGCCGGAGGTGGTGCGGGAACAGACCCTCAGCCTGGAGGTGAAAAACCAGTCTGCCTTCGACAGTGAATCCAAAACCTGGGAAATCGACAAAAACTCTGTGCGGGTGAGCTATACGGTGCGGTCAGACCAGCAGTACAATATTTCCGCCAAGGATTTTCGGGCCTATGTGGATCTGAAGGATTATTCCATCACCGGTTCCGTGCCGGTATATGTGGAGGTTCTGAATGATAAGGATGCACTGATTCAAAATGTCACGCCGAAGCCGGCGGTGGTGCATGTGAGCATTGAGGACATGCAGGAAAAGAAGTTCGATGTCGATGTGCATCAGCACGGCACCGTGGCGGATGGTTATAAGGTGGGATCTGTGATTTTGCCCACGGATACGGTTTACGCCAAAGGACCGGTTTCGGAGATCGGACGGATTTCCTCCATCGGTATACAGGTGGAACTGGATGGCCTGGCAGAGGATAAGAGCGGCAGTGAAACATTGCGCTATTATGATGCCAACGGCAATGAAATCACGGATATTACAGATGTTACGCTTTCGACTGAGACCGTCAGCTATACGGTGGTTCTTTACAAGCAGAAGACGGTTTCCCTGACGGCTGCTGTCAACGGCACACCGGCGGACGGCTATCACTACAGCTCGGTGCTGATTTCTCCGGCAACGGTGAAGCTGGCAGGACGGCCGGCGCTGATGGATACGATGAGCTCTCTGAGCCTTCCGGCGGTTGATGTGTCTGGTGCTTCCTCGTCGGTGACAGTGACACTGAACCCTGAGGACTGGCTGCCGGATGGCGTAGAGCTAGCTGAGCCCAGCGTCGATGTGACGGTAACCGCCTATGTGGAGAAGCTGCCGGAAATCACGGCGGAAAGCAGTACGGAGGAACAGGGACCGGGGGCTAATGTGACGACGGCTGCGGAATCGGAGACGGCGGAGAGCAGCCGTCACGGAGAAAGCAGTACATTGGAAAACACACAGGAAAGCACGGCAAAGCATGAGACCGTGAAGGAAAGCACGCATGAGACAACGGCGAAGGAAAGCCAGACGCAATCTGCTGCAGAAAGCACGGAAGATGCTGTGAAGGAAGTGGAGCAGGAAAGCGGTGCGCAGGAGCGCGGCAAATCATGAGTGAGAAACGAACGGCAGTGAGCAATCTGCTTTACTTCAGTATTCAGTATCTATTGGCCGTTTTGTTTTCCTGGGCAGGCCAGACCGTGATACCAGCAGTCTTTCTTCTATTGGCGGCTCTGGGACTTTATCTTCGGGAATACCGGCGGACCGGACGTCTACTGAATCTGACGGGGCTGTATGCCCTGGGGCTCATAGGCGGCGAGGGCGTGGCATGCCTTAAGCTGAGCCGCCTCTCTACGGAATGGACAGGAGAAACCTGGCTGAGCTTTTACCTGGCCTATGCTCTGTTCTATGCGGCAGCGGTGCTTATGCAGCATTGGCAGGAAGCGCGGGCGGAAGCCGGAGCTGCGGTGCCGAAGACATTGCCCTCGGAAAAAAGTCTGCTCTGGCAGCGCAGAGTGATTCAGCTGCTTCTTCTGTTGGTTTACGGCTGTTTTTTTCTGGAAGCCTGGAAGCTCGGCTTCATTCCCTTCTTCACGAAGGATATGCCCCATGCCTACTCCACATTCCACCTGCCCGGCGTACATTATTTCACCACATTGGCGGTACTGATCCCGGCCTTCTCCGTGCAGTATCTCCGCAGGAAGGGCAAACCGGATGTTACCGCTGTTTTGGGACTGATTCTGCCCTTTGTATTGACGGTTTTGCTGGTTTCCCGCTTTCAGATGATGTTTGCCGCTATCCTGATGGTCTTTAGCTATCTGCTCAGCGGCGAACATTTGCGGCTCTGGCAAGGAGTGGTGCTGGCGCTGTGTCTGGTGCTTCTCTATGTGCTGATCACCGTGATGCGTGCGCATTCGGTTTCTTATCTGAACGGCATTTTTGAGATGAAGAACCCGGACACGCCGATTTTTGTTACCCAGCCCTATATGTACATTGCCAACAACTATGACAATTTTAACGTCATGACACGGGAACTGACGCAGCATTCCCATGGCCTGAAAATGCTGTATCCCCTGCTGACGCTGTCGGGGCTTAAGTTTTTCCTGCCGCTGGAGCTGGGTTTTCCGCTCTTCACCACCAAGGAGGAGCTGACAACAGTAACGATCCTCTATGACAGCTGGTATGATTTCGGCATTTTCGGGGTAATGCTTTTTTCTCTGCTGCTGGGCGCTTTTTGCGGATGGCTGATGGGCCAGCGGAGGGGACGGAATCCCTATGGCCCGGTGATGCAGTCCCAGGTCTGCTTTTACCTTCTGTTCGCTTTTTTTACCACCTGGTTTTCCAATCCGGCGACCTGGTTTTACCTCGGCATGAGCCTGCTGCTGTGGCTCCTTTATCGTGCCTTGGTTGACAAAGAAGGTTATGAAACGTATAATGCAGGCATATAGGGGGATTTTTTCCGTATATAGAATTGTTCATTTGGAAAGGAAGAAACAAAACAAATGGCTAGAAAAGCAAAGACTGCAGCAACACAGACAACAAAGAGCACCGCTCTGAAGGAATCCTTCGCGGAGATCAAGAAGGCAGATGCTGAGGTGAAGACTGCAGAGACCAAGGCTGTTGAAGTTAAGGCAGCTGAGACGGAAAAGGTTGCCGAGACAACAAAGACGATGACTGAAGAGAAGGCACCGGAAAAGAAGGAAACAGCAAAGAAGCCCGTTGCACACAAGACTGCAGCAAAGGCTGAGAAGGCAGAAAAGACCGAAAAGGCTGCTGCAAAGACCAGCGTAACGCTCGAGTTCAACGGCAAGCAGATCAAGGTGCAGGAGATCCTGGACAAGGCTGTGGCTGCTGCAGAGAAGGAAAAGAAGAATGCTAAGCAGATCGATGTATATGTAGTGGCAAACCAGAATGCAGCCTACTATGTGATCGACGGCGAAGGCAGAGATGACTACAGAGTGGATTTCTGATTCGGTTTAGAAAAGTAAAGAACAGGCCCGGGGGCCCAGCAGCGCAAGTGCTGGGTATCCCGGGCCATTTTTGAGAGGAGAGATGAGATGAAACAGCTGCCGGAGGAATTTTTGAAACGAATGCGGGTGCTTCTGCCGGATGAAAAGGAATATGAGTCGTTTCTGGCGTCCTATGAGCAGCCGCCTTCCCGGGGTATCCGTCTCAATCTGCAGAAGCTTATGCATTGCCGGGGATTAAGCTATGAGCAGCTGGTATCGGAATGGGGACTGGAGCCCCTGCCTGCAGCCAGTTTTCTGGAGCTGCCAGACGGCCGGCGTCTCTATCGGGAATTCTATGTGAATGAGGAACGGATGACCGAGCTGGGAATCCGTCCGGGAAAGCATCCCTATCATGAGGCGGGGCTCTACTATCTGCAGGAGCCATCGGCCATGCAGGTGGTGCCGGCCCTTGAGATCCGGCCCTTTGACCGGGTGTTGGATCTATGCGCCAGTCCCGGCGGAAAAAGCACGCAGGCAGCGGATATGCTGGACTACCGGCAGGGAGGTATTCTCATTTCCAATGAATATGTGGGAAATCGGGCCAGAACACTTTCCTCTAATATAGAAAGACTGGGAATTCCGGGGGCGGCGGTACTGAATGAGGATACCGGGCGACTGGCTTCGGCGCTCCCCGGATACTTCAGCCGGATCATACTGGATGCCCCCTGCTCCGGTGAGGGAATGTTTCGGAAGGATGACACGGCGATTGCGGAATGGAGCCCGGAGAATGTGACGCACTGTGTGGCGCGGCAGAAGGAAATTGCGGACAATGCGCTGCAGCTTCTGGCTCCCGGCGGCAGACTGAGCTACTCGACCTGCACCTTTGAAACGGCGGAGGATGAAGGCGTCCGGGACTATATTCTGGAAAAGGATCCGGAGCTTGAGCTGGTCTATGAAAAACGTATTTTCCCGCACCGGGAGCGGGGCGAGGGACATTATGTGGCGGTATTCCGGAAAGCGGGGCAGGATCTCACTGCTGCGGCCGAAGACATTACCCTCCGGGAGGAAAAAAACGGCGATGTCACATATCTGGTGCCTGAAAGTCTCCCTTCCCTTCGCGGGCTTCGGGTGCTGCGGAAGGGTGTGCCGGTGTCCGAGATGCAGAAGAAGCGGGAGAGCCCGCACCATGCGCTGAGCCATGCCTGCCGACTTTGCGTGCTGCCGGGAGATCCGCTGGACGGCCTGTCCATGCCCCTTCCGACACTGGATTTTCCGGCGGAGGACCCCCGCGTTTCCCAGTATCTTCATGGTCTGGAGATTTCTGTGACAGGAGAGGAGGCCGGAGACGTGAAGGGCGGCTTTGTGATCATTGCCTGCTGCGGCGCGGCTTTGGGACTTGGAAAATATGTGAACGGCCGGGTGAAGAATCATTATCCGAAGGGACTGCGCTTTGTATAAAAATTCTCTATTGCGGGCATTGAAAATAACTATTGCAGACCGCGTCAAAACTTTCACAAATCGCAGTGCATTTGTCTTGAACAAAAAAGGGCTATCGTTTACAATAGTACGGAATAAACCGGGGAATAGTATACCCTGCTTTATAGGAAATGGAGGACAAAAAATGGATAATCAGTCAACATCATCTGCAATGACCAGAATTCAGTCACTGCTTGATGAGTCCAGCTTTGTTGAGCTTGGCGCTCTGGTTCAGGCCAGATCCACAGATTTCAATATGGCTGAGAAGAAGGCACCATCTGACGGCGTAGTCACCGGCTATGGCACCATTGACGGCGGTCTTGTGTATGTATATGCACAGGATGCAGCAGTTCTTGGCGGTTCCATGGGCGAGATGCATGCAAAGAAGATTGCAAATCTCTACGATATGGCCATGAAGATGGGCGCACCGGTCATCGGCCTTGTGGACTGCTCAGGTCTGAGACTCGAGGAGGCATGTGATTCACTTTACGGCATGGGCCGCATTTATCACAAGCAGACACTGGCAAGCGGTGTGATTCCTCAGCTGACAGCTGTATTCGGCGTAGCCGGCGGCGGAATGGCAGTACTGACCGCTCTGTCTGACTTCGTATTTATGGAGAAGAGCAATGCCCGCATGTTCGTAACAGCTCCGGATGCGGTTTTCGGCAACAAGGACGACAAGATCGCCATGGCAGAGAACCAGGAGAAGCTGGGCAACGTAGACTTCAGCGGTACCGAGGAGGAGATTCTCGCCGAGATCAGAAAGCTCGTTGCTGTTCTTCCCGGAAACAATGAGGATTACGGCGCTTATGAGGAGTGCACAGACGATCTGAACAGATCCGTAGCCGGCATTGAGACAATGAAGGCTGAGGACGCTGTGAAGCAGATCGCAGACAACGGTGTATTCATCAAGACACAGAGAGGCTTCGCACCGGATGTGGTGACCGGCTTCATTCAGCTGAACGGCCAGACCGTCGGCGTTGTGGCAAATAAGGATTCTTCCTTCAAGTGGAAGGGTGCACTGCAGGCTGCCAAGATGGTGAAGTTCTGTGATGCCTTCGAGATTCCTGTTCTGACACTGGCAGACGTAAAGGGCTACCACAACTGTGAGTGCAACGAGAGCCACATGGCAAAGGCTGCTGCACAGCTGGCATCCGCTTATTCCAATGCTTCTGTTCCCATGGTTACCGTGGTAAAGAATGCTTTCGGAACTGCAGGCATGACCTTCGGCTCCAAGGCACTGGGCATTGACACTGTATATGCTTATCCGAATGCACAGGTAGGCGTTATGGACGCAGCCAAGGCAGCAGAGATCATCTGTGCTGACGGCAGCGATGCTGAGAAAGCAGAAAAGGCAAAGGAGTTTGCTGCAAAGCAGAATTCTGCACTGGCTGCTGCACAGCGCGGTTATGTTGACGATATCATCGCACCGGAGGAGACGAGACAGAGAGTGATCGCTGCCTTCGAGATGCTTTTCACCAAGAGCGTATACAGACCGGAAAAGAAGCACAGCACAGTATGAGAGGAGACAGGATGAAACATTGGATTAGAAAAGCAGTCCTGGGTCTTTGTCTTGCCATCAGCTTCGGCGCACTTACTGCCTGCGGCTCCTCTGAGAATACAACAGTGACCATTGATCCGAGCCAGAAGACACAGCTTGAGTCCTTCGGTGAGAAGCAGATGGAAGCCATCGGTGCAATGTCCGCTGAGGATATCCAGACCTCTATCAATCAGGCAGAGCATGATAAGAATTCGATTCTTTACAACGGCCTTACCAACTACCTGAACAGCATGGACAGACTGGGCGCTTTCGTAAGCGTTGACAGCGCGGAGGCTACTCAGGATGAGGATGGCTACAGCATTGCGATCGTTGCAACATTTGAGAAGCGTAAGCTGGATCTGACACTGGGCTTCGATGAGGACATGACGGCTTATACCGAGATGACCTTCTCTCCGGAGTACACCATGGGTGAGAAGATGACGGATGCCGCAGGCAACCTGGTTCTCGGCATGGGCTCCGTATTTGTGATCCTGATCTTCATTGCATGGATCATCAGCCTGTTCAAGTACATCAGCGTATTTGAGAAGGGCGCGAAGAAGAAGGAGGCTGCTCCCGCAGCTGCACCGAAGGCCGCTCCGGCTCCTGTAGCTGTGGCACCTGCTGCCGCACAGGCCGTATCCGGCGATGAACTGCAGGCAGTGATTGCTGCTGCAATCGCAGCCTATGAGGCAGAGAACGGAACAGAGGACGGCTTCGTTCCGGGACCGACACTGAACAATGGACTGGTAGTTCGTTCTATCAGAAAGCGTTAATCACAGGGCGATGGCCCGATTCTAAAAAGGATGGTATTCAAAATGAAGAACTATACAATTACAGTTAATGGCGTCGCTTATGACGTAACCGTAGAAGAAGGCAAGGGAACCGGCGCAGTAGCTGCAGCACCGAAGGCAGCAGCACCCGCAGCAGCTCCGGCTCCGGCAGCAGCACCTGCAGCAGCTCCGGCCGGTGCAGCAGGCGGCGTAGAGGTTACCTCTCCGATGCCCGGCAAGAT
This sequence comes from uncultured Lachnospiraceae bacterium, assembly GCA_964548305.1. Classification (GTDB taxonomy): domain Bacteria; phylum Bacillota; class Clostridia; order Lachnospirales; family Lachnospiraceae; genus Oribacterium. The sequence goes on along the minus strand of CAZJQX010000013.1, from coordinate 14,912 downwards.
CCTGGCTGTGAAGAAGCACGCCGGTGATGCTGTGAAGGCAGGTGAGCCGATCGTTGTGCTTGAGGCAATGAAGATGGAGAATGATATCGTAGCTCCGCAGGATGGCACTGTTGCAACCATCAACGTTGCAGTAGGCGATTCAGTAGAGTCCGGCGCTGTTCTGGCAACTATGAACTGATTGTCTGAACGCTGACTTTGCTGATCTGGAGGTTTTCACATAATGAATATTTTAAATACGTTATCAAATCTCGTTCAACAGACAGCATTCTGTAACCTGACATGGGGCAACTACCTCATGATGATTGTGGCTTTTGTTTTCCTGTATCTGGGAATTGCAAAGGGCTTTGAGCCGCTGCTGATGGTTCCAATCGCTTTCGGAATGCTGCTTGTTAACATCTATCCGGACATCATGCTGGATCCGGCGGATTCCATGAATGATACCGGCGGACTTCTGTGGTACTTCTTCCATCTGGATGAGTGGACAATTCTTCCGTCCCTGATCTTCATGGGTGTAGGTGCACAGACAGACTTCTCACCTCTGATCGCAAACCCGATCACGTTCCTGCTGGGCGCTGCTGCACAGTTTGGTATCTATGCAGCTTACTTCCTGGCAATTTTCCTGGGATTCAACGGCGCAGCCGCTGCCGCAATCTCCATCATCGGCGGTGCAGACGGACCGACTTCCATCTTCCTCTGCAACAAGCTGGGCCAGACATCTCTGCTCGGCCCTATCGCCGTGGCTGCTTACTCTTACATGTCTCTGGTGCCGATCATCCAGCCGCCCATTATGAGAGCGCTGACCACCGAGAAGGAGAGAAAGACCAGAATGCCGCAGCTTCGTTCTGTATCCAAGCTCGAGAAGATTCTCTTCCCGATCGTGGTTACCACTGTGGTATGTCTGCTTCTGCCGACAACTGCTCCGCTGGTAGGTATGCTGATGCTCGGAAACCTGTTCAAGGAGTCCGGTGTGGTTAAGCAGCTGACAGAGACCGCATCAAATGCGATGATGTATATCGTCGTTATCATGCTGGGTACTTCCGTAGGTGCTTCTACCTCCGCTGAGGCTTTCCTGAATACAGATACCCTGAAGATCGTCGTTCTCGGACTGGTAGCATTTGCATTCGGTACTGCAGCGGGCGTACTGATCGGAAAGCTGATGTACAAGCTTTCCGGCGGCAAGATCAACCCGCTGATCGGTTCTGCAGGTGTATCCGCCGTTCCGATGGCAGCCCGTGTATCCCAGAAGGTGGCTGCTGAGACAGATCCGACCAACTTCCTGCTGATGCAGGCAATGGGTCCGAACGTAGCCGGCGTTATCGGTACTGCAGTTGCTGCAGGTACCTTCATGGCAGTTTACGGAGTTAAGTAATCATAAACATTCAATCAGGAGTGCCGTTTTCCGGCACTCTGAAATGAAGGAGATAAAATGGCAAAGGTTAAAATTACAGAGACAATTCTGCGTGATGCGCACCAGTCACTGATCGCAACACGTATGCCCAGCGATGTTATGGAGCCGATCCTGGACAAGATGGATGAGGTTGGTTACAACGCTGTAGAGTGCTGGGGCGGTGCTACATTTGATGCCTGCCTTCGTTTCCTCAAGGAGGATCCGTGGGAGAGACTGAGAATGCTGAAGCGTCACTTCAAGAACACAAAGCTTCAGATGCTGTTCAGAGGACAGAATATTCTTGGATACAATCACTATGCTGATGACGTTGTAGAGTACTTCGTAGAGAAGTCCATTGCAAACGGCATCGATGTGATCCGTATCTTCGACTGTCTGAACGATATCCGCAACCTTGAGACAGCTGTAAAGGCTTGTAAGAAGGAAGGCGGACACGCACAGATTGCGCTCTGCTACACACTGGGCGATGCCTATACCCTGGAGTACTGGGAGAACCTGGCAAGAGACGTAGAGAGCCTCGGCGCAGATTCCCTCTGCATTAAGGATATGGCCGGCCTTCTGCTTCCGGATGCAGCCACCAAGCTGGTTGGCGCACTGAAGAAGGGCACAAAGCTTCCTATTGAAATGCATACACACTACACCTCCGGTATGGCTTCCATGACTTATCTGAAGGCCATCGAGGCTGGCGCAGATATCATTGATACTGCTTCTACACCGTTCGCTCTGGGTACATCTCAGCCTTCTACTGACGTTATGGTTAAGGCTCTGGAGGGTACAGAGTACGACACAGGTCTGGATGTAAACAAGCTGATCGAGATCTCCAACTACTTCGAGCCGTACCGCGAGCAGTGCCTGAAGGATGGTCTTCTGTCCACAAAGGTTCTGGGCGTTAATGTCAACACTCTGAAGTATCAGGTTCCGGGCGGCATGCTTTCCAACCTGATTTCTCAGCTGCACCAGGCCGGCAAGGATGACAAGCTGACCGAGGTTCTGGAAGAGGTACCGAGAGTTCGTAAGGACTTCGGTGAGCCGCCTCTGGTAACACCTTCTTCTCAGATCGTTGGTACACAGGCTGTTATGAACGTACTGACAGGTGAGCGCTACAAGATGGTTCCGAAGGAGTCCCACAAGCTCGTTGCCGGTGAGTTCGGACGTACTGTAAAGCCGATGAATCCGGATGTTGTAAAGAAGATCCTGAAGGATGGCGAGACACAGATGACCGATCGTCCTGCAGACCACATCGAGCCGCAGCTTGACAAGTTCAAGAAGGAGTGTGAGAAGTGGACGCAGCAGCCTGAGGATGTGCTGTCCTATGCACTGTTCCCGACTGTTGCCAAGGAGTTCTTCGAGTACCGTGAGGCACAGCAGAGCGGCATCGCTACAAAGCAGGCTGATAAGGAGAACAAGGCTTACCCTGTTTAAGGAAGCTTACGGTTCCCTATCAATTCTTTGAAAATTTCGAATAGAGATTGACGGAATACCTGAGAAATTTTAAACTGTCAGGAGTGGGTGTATACCCGCTCCTGATTTTTATTTGCTTATTGCTTGACGATGCAGCGATGTGTCGTTCAAATTAACTTCGGAGAAATTCCTATGCGTAAACCCTTTAGAGGCTGTGCCCTTCTTCTGGCGGCAGCCTTGATTCTTCCGCTGTCCCAGATATCTATGGCAGACAATCGTTCTGCGGTGATCCGGGGAAGTGTCGTGAATGTAAGAACATCCCCTTCCACCAGTGCGGCAAAGGCCGGAGCATTAAGCTCCAATACGGCCATTACTGTGACTTCAGAGGTGCAGGGCAGTGACGGCTATACCTGGTATGCTGTCACCGGCGGTGGAATCTCCGGTTACGTGCGTTCGGATTACGTGAAGTTCCCCGTTCAGTATACGGGAGATGCAGATTTTGAAAGCTATCTGAATCAGCAAGGATTCCCGGAAAGCTATAAGAACGGTCTGCGGCAGCTTCATGCGGAATTTCCCAATTGGGTATTCAAAGCCTTTCAAACCAATCTGGATTGGAATACGGTGCTGGATGCGGAGCTCAGCGGCACCGGATCCCTGGTGGAAAGCAGTTCCGTTTCCTCATGGAAGTCCACAGATGCCGGAAAGTATGACTGGAGCTCCAGCACCTGGCCCGGCTTTGACGGCGCCACCTGGGTGGCAGCCTCCCGGGAAATCGTGGCATATTACATGGATCCGCGAAACTTCCTGGATGAATCCTATGTTTTCCAGTTCCTGGAGCAGAGCTACAAGGAAAATGTTCAGACATTAAGCGGCCTTCAGTCCATGCTGAAGGGCAGCTTTATGGAGGGCTCTGTCAGTCTGACCAACGACAGCGCGTTGCGCTCCGGCAGTACAGCTTCATCCTCAGGTACGACTTCGACGGCATCTGCCGCAGCTTCCAGTAGCGACAGCGTTATTGATTTCAGCGGTCCCGGAGAATCCGGCACAAGCAGCTCGGTTTCCACAGCGGAGACTGCGGCAGACAGCAATTCAGTTGTCACTGCGGATGGTCCCGGCGGGACAGCTTCGACTTCTTCGGAGAATGTCGTACCCGGCGGAACTGCCAGCAGTGACGGCAGCAGAAGTCAGGCCAGCTATGCGGAGATCATTATGGAGGCGGCGCAGCAGTCCGGCGTCAGCCCTTATGTTCTGGCAGCCATGATTCTGCAGGAGCAGGGCAGCGGCAGCAGTGACTCCATTTCCGGACAAAGCGGTTATTACAATTATTTTAATGTGGGTGCCTACGCCACCAGTGAAATGACGGCTGTGCAGCGGGGCATTTGGTACGCCGCCCAGAGCGGAAGCTACAACCGTCCCTGGACGAGCATAGAAAAATCCATCGTGGGCGGTGCGCTTTTCTACGCGGAAAATTATCTGAATGCAGGACAGAATACCCTCTATCTTAAGAAGTGGAATGTCCAGGGCAGCAACATGTATAAGCATCAGTATATGACCAATGTGCCCGGAGCCGCCGAGGAGGGAGCTAAGCTGAGTGCCGCTTATTCCAGTGACATGAAGTCGGCTGCCCACGAATTCAGCATACCGGTTTATCTAAATATGCCGGATACTGCAGCAGCGAAGCCCACAGGCGACGGCAGCCCCAACAACAAGCTCAGCAGTCTCAGCGTCGATGGCTTTACTTTGACACCGGGCTTCCAGATGGATACCGAGCAGTATACGCTGGTGGTGGATCCTTCTGTCACAGCGGTTAATGTCAGTGCCTCCCAGGCAGAGAGCCACGCACAGATCAGCGGTACCGGCACAGTTGCGCTGACGGAGACATCTACCACCGTAAACATTACCGTGACGGCCCAGAACGGTACCACCAGAACCTATCAGATCACCATCAACAAGGGTGCTAACGGACAGACCGGCGGTGTCCAGAACCCGGACGGCACGAGCAGCAGTCAGAGCAGCACTGGCTATGTTGTGGTGGGCGAGGGACCGCAGTAAGACATATTCGGTCCCGGATTTGAAAGAATATGGCTTCTATGTTATAATCTACCGGCAAATTATTTCTGGAAAAGATGACTTTACAGGGAGAATGCTATGAAGAAACTGAAATATATATTCTGTACAGCGGCAGCGACCATGCTGTTGTCCATTACTGCGCTGGCGTCTACCGGACAGATTTCCTTTTCGGATCCATCGGTAACGCTGGGAACCGATGTGAATGTCACCATGAAGGTGAAGAGCACAGATGGTACGCTATCTAAAGCCGACATTACCGTGACCTATGATACCTCAGTGCTCGAGTTTGTCAGCGGCACAGACGCGGACGGCGGTGCAGGTACGGTGCGGATCCATGGCGCCAGCAACGGTGCAGGTACCGGAGAGCTGGCTTACAACCTGAAGTTTAAGACCCTGACAGCCGGACCCACCAGCATTAACATCAGCACCCAGGAGGTCTATGACAGCAACGAGGCGCTGGTGGACATTACCCATCAGGGAAGTTCGACTGTGCAGGTGGCGGCAGAGGCTTCTGCTTCCGGTGATGCTTCTCTTGCGGAGCTGACGGTGTCTCCGGGTGAGCTGAGTCCTGAATTCTCGGCGGATGTGACCAGCTACGATGTGACGGTAGGTACCGACGTGGATCGGCTGGCCATCAATGCGGTGGCGGCAGGAGAAGGCGCTTCTGTCAGCGTCAGCGGCAACGATGCACTGAACATGGGTGAAAATGCTGTCAGCATCACGGTGAAGGCCCAGGACGGCACGCAGACGGTTTACAACCTGAAGGTGACCAAGCAGGAGGGCGGCGCCAGCGACGCAGAGGGCAGCACCGAGACCGTGAATGAGGGTGTGAAGCTTTCCTCCAAGGAGAAGACCATCACCATTATGAATCCGGGCACCGATGTAGAGATTCCGGACGGCTTTGCGGAAAGCACCATTGATATCGACGGACATCAGGTGAAGGGCTGGGTATGGAAGGCCGACAGCGACCACCAGTACTGCATCCTTTACGGCATGAATGACGCCGGTGAGCTGAGCTTCTACCGCTATGATCTGACAGAGAAGACGCTGCAGCGTTATTTCGAGGATCCGGTTGAGGTAGAGCTGAAGCAGAATGCGGAGGACTATCCGTCACTGCTGGAGCGTTATGATGCACTGGTGAACCGCTACAACTTCCAGTTTATTCTGAGCTGTGTTCTGGGCGCAGTGAGTCTGGCCCTTTGCGTGGGCATCTGCATGCTGCTGCGGAGAAACCGTAAGCATGGCATGGATACGATACGAAAGATGAACCAGGCCCAGGAGGAGACAGGCACCATCAGTATACCGGCAGCACCCGCTGTGGAAGCTGAAGATGCTTTAGGGGAGACCAGGGTAATGCCGGCTACCGGCGCAGCAGGGGAGACTTCGGCACTGGAGCAGACCCGGATTCTGAATACCGTATCGCAGGAAACAGAGACGGAGGACGAGGATCTGGAGAGCACGGTGCTTCTGGATCGGAAGGCCTTCGCGGAGAGCGCTGCAGAAGCAGCGGATGCGCTGGGAGAGACGACCGTCATTCCGACACCGGATGCGGACGAGGATCTGGACATTGAAGACCTCTAAATCTGAGGGGGAGAAAACAGAACAGGCATGAATCAATTTACAATGCAGGCACAGCAGGCACTGAAGCTGGCCATTGAGGCCGCAGAGGGACTGCATCACAAATATATCGGCACAGAGCATATTCTGCTGGGACTGAGAAGAGAAAATACCTCTGTGGCGGCCCGGGTTCTGGCAGCCAACGGCATCAATGAGGACAGAATCCTGGAAATGATCGAGAAGTTCATTTCCACGGACAGCAGCGTGGCGCTGGCAGACCACTCCGGTTATACGCCTACCGCAAGTCGTGTTATGGATGCCAGTGTCCAGGAGGCGCGGCATATGCAGGCCCGGCTGGTGGGCACGGAGAACATTCTGACGGCCATTTTGAAGGATCCGGGCTGCACCGCTTCCAGAATCATCACTACACTGGGCGCTGATGCGCAGCAGATTTATCAGCAGATTCTGGCGGCAGCCGGGGATGCAGTCAGCAGCAGCGAAAACGGCGGACATCGGGAAACAAAGCAGAGCCGGACACCGGTGTTGGATCAGTATTCCAGAGATTTGACAAAAATGGCTGCTGACGGAAGACTGGATCCGGTGGTGGGAAGAGAATCCGAGATTATGCGGGTGGTACAGATCCTTTCCCGGAGAACCAAGAACAATCCCTGTCTGATCGGTGAACCCGGCGTGGGCAAGACGGCGGTGGCCGAAGGCATTGCCCAGAGAATCATTGAGGGCAGTGTGCCGGAAACCATCCGGGGAAAGCGGCTTCTGACGCTGGACATTTCCGGTATGGTGGCGGGCTCCAAGTATCGCGGAGAGTTCGAGGAGCGCATCAAGCGTGTTATCCATGAGGCGCAGAATGACGGTGAGGTTCTGCTCTTTATTGATGAAATTCATACCATTATCGGTGCAGGCGGCGCAGAAGGTGCTTTGGATGCGGCAAATATCCTGAAGCCGGCGCTGGCCAGAGGCGAGCTGCAGATTATCGGCGCCACCACGCTGGAGGAGTACCGGAAGCACATCGAAAAGGATGCGGCACTGGAGCGCCGTTTCCAGCCGGTGGTGGTGAATGAGCCTTCGGAGGAGGAGGCTCTGCGGATTCTGCAGGGCGTAAGTCCCCGCTATGAGGAGCACCACAAGGTGGTGATTGAGCAGGAAGCCCTGGCGGCAGCAGTGAAGCTTTCCGCACGGTATATCAGCGACCGCTATCTTCCGGACAAGGCCATTGACGTGATTGATGAGGCAGCCTCCAAGCTGCGGATCACGGCATTGGGAGAGCCGGAAAAGCTCAAAAAGAAGCGGGAGGAGCTGGAAAAGCTCGGCGAGGAGAAGGAGGCGGCCATCAAGGCCCAGGACTTCGAACGGGCTTCCGAGATCAAGAAGCAGCAGCTCCGCAGCCGAAAGCGTCTGGAGAAGGCAAGACAGGAATGGGAACAGGAGCAGGCGGAGCATCCGCTTCATGTGACGGAGGCGGAGATTGCGCGGGTGGTGTCCGAGTGGACCCGCATTCCGCTGGAGAAGCTGGCAGAGAAGGAAACAGAACGCCTTCTGAAGCTCGAAGACATTTTACATGAGCACGTTGTGGGACAGGAGGAGGCCGTCAGCGCCATCGCGAGAGCCATCAAGCGCGGCAGAGTGGGTCTCAAGGATCCCCGGCGTCCCATTGGCTCCTTTATGTTCCTGGGACCCACCGGTGTGGGAAAAACTGAGCTGTCCAAGACGCTGGCGGCAGTCATGTTCGGCGAGGAGAGCAACCTGATCCGGGTGGACATGTCCGAATACATGGAAAAATACAGTGTTTCCAAGATGATCGGATCACCGCCCGGCTATGTGGGCTACGATGAGGGCGGTCAGCTGTCCGAGAAGGTACGGCGGCATCCCTATTCTGTCATTCTCTTCGATGAGATCGAGAAGGCCCATCCGGATGTGCTGAACATTCTTCTGCAGGTGCTGGATGACGGCCATATTACCGATGCCCAGGGACGGAAGGTTTCCTTTAAGAATACCGTCATTATCATGACCTCCAATGCGGGGGCGGAAGCCATCATGAGCCCGAAGCGGCTGGGCTTCGACAACGGCGACGGATCGAAGGACAAGGACTATCAGTTCATGAAGAACCGTGTGATGGAGGAGATCAAGCATCTCTTCAAGCCGGAATTCCTGAATCGAATCGACGAGATCATTGTCTTCCATCCGATGACCCGGGAGAATATCCGGGCCATTGCGGAGGTGCTGCTGAAGGAGCTTCGGCAGCGGGCCAAGGCTGAGCTGGGTATCCATCTGTCACTGGACGAGAAGGCGAAGGATTTTCTGGCGCAGAAGGGCTATGATCCGAAGTACGGTGCGAGACCCCTGCGGCGAACCATTCAGAGCTATCTGGAGAATCCGCTGTCAGAGGAGATCCTGAACGGCCGCGTGTCGAGAGACAGCATGGTTCGCATCACTGTGGACAAGAGCGGAGAAAAACTGAAATTTACGGCGAGAAGGAGCAAGTAATGGCAAAAATCACATCCCGGTTCTTCTGTAAGGAATGCGGCTATGAGTCCGCGAAGTGGCTGGGGCAGTGTCCTTCCTGTCGTACATGGAACAGCTTTGCTGAGGAGCCGGTGAAAAAAGCCAGCTCCTCTTTTGCATCCGGCTTTTCCGCTTCCGGCAGACGGGGACAGGCAGCCCGGCCGGTGAAAATTGATGAGATCGCACTGGAGCAGGAGGACCGGATGTCCACCGGCTTCCGCGAGCTGGACCGGGTGCTGGGCGGCGGCATCGTGGTGGGTTCTCTCGTGCTGCTGGGCGGCGATCCGGGCATAGGAAAGTCCACGATTCTGCTGGAGGTGGCGCGGAATCTCGCGGCAGACAGCGGAAAATCTGTGCTCTATGTTTCCGGCGAGGAGAGCCTCAAGCAGATCAAGCTGCGGGCGCAGCGTATTGCGGAGATTCGGGGGGAGCTTCGCTTCCTCTGCGAAACAAGCATCGAAAACATTCTGGAGACGCTTCGTGCGGAGAAGCCGGATTTTGTGGTCATCGACTCCATTCAGACCATGTGCACGGAGCTGGTGACGGCGGCACCCGGCTCCGTCAGCCAGGTGCGGGAATCGGCAGCGGCACTGCTGCGGGCAGCGAAGGAGAACGGCATTGCCATCTTCATTGTTGGCCATGTGACAAAGGATGGAAATGTTGCCGGACCCAAGGTGCTGGAGCATATGGTGGATGCGGTGCTCTACTTTGAAGGTGAAAGCAGCGGCAGCCTCCGCATTCTGCACGGGCAGAAGAACCGTTTCGGCTCCACCAATGAAATCGCTGTGTTCGAAATGACCGGAGAAGGACTGCAGGAGGTGCTGAATCCTTCAGAGCTTCTACTGTCCGGGCGTCCGGCCGGTGCTGCTGGCTCTGTGGTGACCTGCGGCATGGAGGGCACCCGGCCTCTGCTGATCGAAATTCAGGGACTGGCGGTGCCCACCAGCTTCGGTCTGCCCCGGCGAACCGCCAACGGTGTGGACTACAACCGCATGAACCTGCTGCTCGCCATCATTGAACGCCGCATCGGGCTGGAAATGTCCAAATATGACGCTTATCTGAACATCGCCGGCGGGCTGAGAATATCCGAGCCCTCCACGGATCTGGCCATCATTCTGGCGCTGATCTCCAGCTGCCGGAATATTCAACTTCCGGAGGACGCCATGATCTTCGGCGAGGTGGGGCTGGCCGGTGAGGTGCGGGCGGTTTCCAATGCGGAGCAGCGCATTGAGGAGGCCGTCCGCCTGGGCTTCCACAAGATCGTGATGCCGGCCTATCATGCGGAGAAATTCGCGAACCTGAAAAACCGTGGCGTGGAGATCCTGGCAGTACGAAATATCCGGGAGGCCCTCGCCATATTGAAGCGGAACGGCGGAGAGAAGGAAAGTCGTGGCTGAGCAATGAGGGAAATACTGATCGAACGAGGATGGGTACTGAGCCTTGCGTGCCTGCTGGACCTTCTTTTCGGGGATCCCCACTGGCTGTATCATCCGGTACAGGCCATCGGCTTTCTCATCAGCCGCTGGGAACGTCTTCTGTGGAGGCTGTTCCGTCTGCGAGAGCCGCAGGAGGCGGACAGAGAGAAGAAGCGGCTGGCGGGCATAGTCCTTGTGCTGCTGGTAATCCTGTGCACGCTTTCCGGGGTAATGCTTTCGCTTCGGCTGCTGGGACGCTTTTTCGGTATCTGGGCTGTGCGACTCCTGCAGATCTTCTGGTGTGCGCAGCTGCTCGCAGCCCATTCGCTCTTTGCGGAGAGCCAAAAGGTATACCGGGCGCTGAAAGGGGACGGGCTTGCCGCAGGACGTCAGGCTGTGTCCATGATTGTGGGCCGGGACACGGCGGCACTGGATGAGACCGGTGTCGTTAAGGCTGCGGTGGAAACCGTTGCGGAAAATACATCGGACGGCGTTATCGCCCCCATGCTGTTTTTCCTCTGCCTCGGTCTGCCGGGCATGTTTTTTTATAAGGCGGTGAATACCATGGATTCCATGGTGGGATACCGGAACGAGCGCTACTACGACTTCGGTACGGCGGCAGCCCGGCTGGACGACCTCTGTAATTTCCTGCCGGCCCGGATTTCCGGTGTTCTGATGGTCATTGCCGCCGGATTTTGCAGCCTGTTTTCAGGTCTTTTGGGGAAATGTCTTCGGCACTCAGCCCAGGCCGCTGCCGGTGCAAATGTCGGTGCTGCTGCTGAACCGTTCTTCAATTTTCGGAATGCCCGGCGCATTTTCCTGCGGGATCGGCGGAAGCACAAAAGCCCCAATTCTGCACAGACTGAGGCGGCCTGTGCCGGGGCGCTGTCAGTGCAGCTGGCGGGTCCTGCAGTTTATTTCGGTAAAACAGTGGAGAAGCCCTATATTGGGGATCCGATACGGCCTGTCGAAAAGGAAGACATTATCCGGGCAAACATGCTGATGCTTAGTACGGCTTTTCTGTGCTATGTACTGGGTATGGGTGTGCTGGTGATTATTGCTTGTTGGCGGTGAAGTCTTGATGCGGGATTTTTGTGAGTCATGAAGTCGGTTATGATAAAGGGACGTCCTCGTTAAGAGAACGTCTCTTTCTGCAGAATCGTTTTTATCGAAGTGCCGTCTGCTTCGTCCTCTGCAGGGCATTGGACATGGCCGGAATAGAAAGAATGATCAGGGTAATGATGGCCTCTGCACCGATGTAGATCAGGTTATAGACCGCGGAATAGGCCGCCGGGTTCCATCCCTCCCAGGCGTACTCGCCGAAGAATACCCAACCGCTGAGGAAAGAGAAGAAGAAACGTCCCGCGCAGGCTGCCAGATAGCCGAGCCGCAGACCGTTTTTGTGGGAGGCGAAGAAGCCGGAAAGGCCGAAGGCACCGAAGGCAAAGACATAATCCAGTACCGCCTGCACCGGCGTCAGTACATAGGGATCCATGATGAACTGCAGAACGCCGTAAGCTACACCGGCGATGATGCCCACCACCGGACCGAAGAAAAAACCCGGCAGCATAGCAAAGAGCATGGAGCAGAGCGTAATGGAACCGCCGGTGGGGAAGGAAAAGAGCTTGATCATGGAAGTGACGGAAGCCAGTGCGATGCACATGGCGCAGTAAACGAGAATCTTGACATTTTTTGACATAAAAAAAACCTCCTTCTGTGGGGAGGGGCAGAATGGTGACAGCAAACAGAAATCCGAAATTTTTGCTGTCATGCTTCCCTACGCAGGTATTGACCTGATCAGGTGAGAAGGGTTGGCTAAAAAAGCCATCTCAGCATATGCGCCCCTAGCAATCATATACTATTATAGGAGTGGGACAGGGAATGTCAATAAGCTGTATCAGCAGCTGACTGTGTCTCTTTTGTGTCTGTTGGGATGTTAGGATAACATTGAAAAAGCCGTAACCGGCATTTGACAGAAGCGATAGTGAGAAGAATAGGGAGGAATAAACATGCCTAAATATAAGGACGAAATGCACAACTATGCGGATCAGCTGAAAAATACAGTGTTCGAGGAGCTTGCGACGCTTCGGGACGAGCTGGATGATATGCTGGAGGAAGGCTTCAGAAATGATTTTGATGCGCTTCTGGATGCAATGTTCAGTCATTATACGCAGAGAAATGACATGGGAAACTTCGTTCCGATGACGGAAGCGGAGTATCAGGACATTCGGAATAAATATGCAGCATTGCAGTCGGATTATCAGCAGCTGTCCCCTGAAGCACGTCAGAATGAGCAGATGAAGACGCTTGGAAGTGCACTGGTGCGGGACGGCAATGCCCTCTCCGGCCTTTCTGTCGACAGTCTTCCGCCCTTGGCTGAGGTGCTGCATGGCACGCAGATACCGACCGTGCAGATGTATACCGAAGGAAAAACGGTCGGTGACATGGTGAGCAGCCGGGAGGCAGTGGAATATACCGGCAAAGACGGAAGGGTGTATCAGGGCTTTTTCACTGCCGAGGATGTGAATTTTCCGAAAAGCCAGGAGGATGCAAACCGGCAGTTGCTTGAAGAACTGACAGCAAAATATCCGAAATTCAAAAAGACCCTTCGGGCAGCCTTTGGGGACATGGCTTACAGAAACATTATCAGGGATGACAACAAACTGGAAAGGTATGTGCCCACTACGCCATGGATGCGGCGCCTTTCCGAAAAGAATAAAACAGAATTCCGGAAAATATTCAAAGAGCTGAACGACGGCCTGAAGAAGAATTCTGCTCGCTATACGGTGGCAAGAGAAAATCAGATCCGGCCGGATGCTAAAATGGCGCAGAGATCCAGTGCAATGAGCGATGTGGCGCGGGTCCTGGGATTTCCGGAACTGCTGGCGAACAGTCAGCGTGTGATCGTTGAGCGAAATGGACAAAAGATCGAAGGCACAATGATGGAAATGGCAGGCCCGGATGGGGTTGACCGTGCCCGGCTGCAGGCAGATTCACCGCTTTTCCGTGTTGAAGAAAAAGATTTCAACAATCCGGATATGCTGAAATCCCTGGCCAATCTGCAGATTCTGGATTTCCTTTGTGCAAACACCGACAGACATTCCAATAACTTTTTTGTTCGTTTTGATACATCGGATCCGGAGCATCCGAAGGTGATCGGTGTACAGGGAATTGACAATGACAATTCCTTCGGTGCACTTGAGGACGGCAAATTGAGGATGGCCAAAGCAGAAAATCTGAAGGTCATCACGCCGGAGATGAAGGATGCCGTTCAGAGGCTGACGGCGGAATCTCTGGGTGCACTGCTGGAAGACTATGGGATGGATGCGGCGGAAATTGATGCAGCCAAGTCCCGTCTGAATACACTGCACGAACTGATTCGGAATGGAGAGAATCAGAATGAGCTGCAGTTTGTACAGGAAAACGGAAATGAGATTTTAACAAATCCCAAGAATTCCATCCATATTGTGAAGGAGGATGAGTGGGGGAAGCTCACCTGCCAAAAGCTGCTTCCTGAGATCTTTATAGATCAGAACATCTTTACGATGATCGGCAAAGTCACAAGGTCACTGCAGAATGACAAAGAGCGGACATTAAATAAGGCAGTCCAAAATGGAAAGGAGAACGGGCTTCATTTCAGCCGGCAGAATGAAAACACTGCCTTTGAAAACATCAGGCAGGCACTTCAGAAGGAATATCAGCAGCTGAAGGAAATTGAAAAAAGACTGGATGAAAAGGGAAACTATGCCAATGGCACAAATGGAAGCTGGCAGTTCAATAACACCGGAAAATCCGTCAAGTGGCTTGTTGGAAGGTACGAAAAGCTGCTGGACAATCTTTCTGACCGCACGGAGCTGGACAACAAAGCGCAGAAGCAGCTGGATTCATTTTATAATATCTTGAAATTAAACAAGCAGAAAATTCTGGATGTTGCAGATACGTATATCAATAAAGATAAGGTGCACATTTTCAGACAGGGAAAAGAACGTCTGCAGGTGGCAAAGGATCTGAAAAAGTTCATACAGGATGGCGTGCAGGCCAGTGAGAAGCTGTTTGCGGCACAGAAGAAGGAAAAGGAGCAGTGGGCACAGAAAAGTGCTTATGAGGTTTCAGCTTATGCGAGCAATCAGCTGCGAAGCATGATGGAGGGCGCATTGCGTGAGAATGTGCTTGCCCTGAAAGCAAGTGATGCGATGCGTGCATTGGGCCTGAAGGCCATGAAAGCGCAGAACCGTCTATGGAACTTCAGCCAGCGGCCGGCAGCTTCGGGTAACGCTGAAAATCAGATCAGTGCAGCCCAGCTGTCGGCAATGGAGGATATCAATACGCTGACGACATTTGTCAAGGCACAGAATCCCGAGGCAAATGTACCGGATATCCAGAATCCTGTCACAGCAAAGCAGGCACGGAGCTTTCTGGGCGCGGTATTTGAGCAGGAGATGAAGCTTGTCAACGAGCGGAATCCTATAAAGGAAAATAAAGTCACAAAGGCGAAGGAAGCGGAAGATGAGAAGATCATCAGCTCCGGCGGAAGGAAGCTGTGA
>CAZJQX010000012.1:37608-39097 GCA_964548305.1 uncultured Lachnospiraceae bacterium | reverse complement strand
ATAATATGAGCGATTTTGAGCAAAAGAAACCCGCCGAAGGATTTGCTTCGGCGGGTTTCTTTTGCTTATTAAGTTTGTTGGTTAGGCCGGAATCCGCTCATTTTTCTTCGAAAAATGGCTACTTACTCATGTTTTGGCGGGTCCCAAGGTCGAATCTACTCATATGAGCAAGCTCCAATCGTAGCTTCGACCTTTTGACCCTTGTATTACATCATTCCACCCATGCCTGCGTTGGCTGCGGGAGCTGCTGCAGCGGGCTCCTTGATGTCTGCTACTACGCTCTCGGTTGTGAGAAGTGTGGAAGCAACAGATGCAGCATTCTGCAGAGCGGTTCTGGTTACCTTTGCGGGATCCAGAATACCTGCCTCAAGCATATTTACATAGGTCTCATTGTAAGCATCGAAGCCCTCGCCCTCTGCAGACTCCTTTACCTTGTTGACAATGACAGCGCCCTCAAGACCTGCATTGTAAGCGATGGTGTAAAGCGGAGCCTCCAGTGCCTTCAGCACGATCTTTGCACCGGTCTTCTCATCACCCTCCAGCTCGTCAACAACCTTCTGGACAGACTTCTGAGCGTGAATGTAAGCAGATCCGCCGCCGGCAATAACGCCCTCTTCTACGGCTGCACGAGTTGCATTCAGCGCATCCTCCATACGGAGCTTAGCTTCCTTCATCTCAGTCTCTGTTGCAGCACCTACACGGATAACTGCTACGCCGCCGGCCAGCTTAGCCAGTCTCTCCTGAAGCTTCTCTCTGTCGAAATCAGAAGTTGTGTTGGCAATCTGCGCCTTGATCTGAGCCACACGGTCATTGATGGCCTTCTTGTCGCCGAGACCCTCAACGATAGTGGTCTTCTCCTTTGTTACCTTTACGGACTTAGCACGGCCGCACTGCTCGATGGTAGCATCCTTCAGCTCGAGACCAACCTCCTCAGAGATTACCTGTCCGCCGGTCAGGATAGCAATATCCTTCAGCATTTCCTTACGTCTGTCGCCATAGCCCGGTGCCTTGACAGCAACAACATTGAAGGTACCTCTCAGCTTGTTGACAATAAGAGTTGTCAGAGCCTCGCCCTCGATATCCTCGGCAATGATGAGAAGCTTAGCACCGCTCTTCACAACCTGCTCCAGCAGCGGAAGGATGTCCTGAATGTTGGAGATCTTCTTATCGGTAATGAAGATAAACGGATCGTCAAGAGTTGCCTCCATCTTCTCCATATCTGTGCACATATATGCGCTGATGTAGCCTCTGTCGAACTCCATACCTTCAACCAGATCCAGCTCGGTCTGCATGGTCTTGGACTCCTCAACAGTGATAACACCGTCCTTGGAAACCTTCTCCATTGCGTCAGCTACCATGTTTCCGACTTCCTCGTCACCTGCGGAAATGCCGGCTACCTTAGCGATCTGGCTCTTGCCGGTAACAACAGAGGACTGTGCTTTGATGGACTCTACAGCTGCATCAACGGCCTTGCGGAGCATCTTGTAGG
>CAZJQX010000012.1:0-37598 GCA_964548305.1 uncultured Lachnospiraceae bacterium | reverse complement strand
ACGATAGGGTTTGCACCGGCCTCCAGGTTCTTCATGCCCTCGGTTACGATGGCCTGTGCCAGAACAGTTGCGGTTGTGGTACCGTCACCGGCAACATCATTTGTCTTGGAAGCAACCTCTCTTACCAGCTGAGCGCCCATGTTCTCATAGGGATCCTTGAGATCGATTTCCTTTGCAATGGAAACACCGTCATTTGTGATCAGCGGTGCGCCGTAGCTCTTGTCCAGAACCACATTTCTGCCCTTCGGTCCAAGGGTTACCTTTACGGTATTTGCTACTGCATCTACGCCTGCCTCGAGAGCCTTTCTGGCCTCAACACCATATTTAATTTCCTTAGCCATATTTACTTACCTCCTAACAATCAGATCTGCAAAGTTTATTCTACAACAGCCAGAATATCGTTCTGCTTCACAACAGTATACTTCTTGCCATCAACCTCTACTTCAGAGCCGGCATACTTTGAGAAGATAACGTGCTGTCCTTCCTTCACCTGCATCTTGATTTCCTTACCGTCAACAACGCCGCCCGGGCCTACAGCCACTACAACAGCCTGTCCCGGCTTTTCCTTGTCATCCTGGCCCGGAAGCACGATACCGCTGGCGGTAGTCTCCTCCATCTTTTCCTTCTCCAGTACGACTCTGTCAAATAACGGAACCAATTTCATATTCTTACCTCCTGTATACTATATTCGAGACCGCGGGTTTTCCCGCTGCTTGCTATCTCTTTCCTTCGAACATGACGTATTATAGCGCCGGTTATTAGCACTGTCAAGTCTTGAGTGCTAATTCTTTTATGAAAGAATAGGGAGCCGCTTTCGCGGCTCCCTTGACATATGACATTCGACTCAGCCCGGTTGATTTAACCAACAACTATTCGACCGCTCTCGCGGATGATGCGGATGGCGATTTCCCGCTTTGAGGCTGAGTTATTCATAGCCTCCCGCTCAATATACTTATGTGCCTCCTGCTCCGTCATCTGCCGCCGCTCAATCAGCAGTGCCTTGGCACGACCGCAGTAACGCTCATCCTCCAGCTTCTTCCGGAGCTTCTCGTTCTCCAGCATCAATGCAGCGATTCGGCGCTGCATCGTCCGCAAAGTCCGCAGCGACTGTACCATCATCTGGGTACTCAGCGGCCGGGACAGTACCATGATGCCATGATCCTGAACACGATACACCGTTTCGTCATAGGATTCCGCCTTCACCAGAAGCAGAATGCCCATGGTGGGACGCTTATCCGCAATGTCGATGGCGCCCTCTATGCCCAACTCATCTGCCAAGGGCGCATAGATGATCAGAATATCCGCCGGCTCCCGGGACAGCGCCTGCTTCACCTGCGCCATAGAGGACTGGAACTTGTACTGACCGAAGCCGGAGGGCATGATGCCTCTGATCTGGACCGCAATCTTCTCAGACTGTGCAGCGATCATAATGCTGCTTTTCCGATCCGTTCTCTCCATTGAAATCCTCCACTGTTAAATGACTCGTTAAGCCACATTGCTTCAGCCCGCGCCGAATCCTGACCGATTCAGCGCTCAGCAAGATAGCTTTTCAGATAATTTTCCGGCAGCACCGCCTTGATGAACTCGCTGCTCTCCGCATACTGAATCGCCTCATCCAGACTCTGGGGAAGCCGCTTCAGCCGTTCTGTGATTTCCGGCTTGGCATGGAACAGATTGATATCCAGTGCCGGAGCCGGCTTCATTTCCTTCTCAATGCCGTCCAGACCCGCATAGATCAGAAGCGCATAAGCAAGGTAAGGATTGGTCATGGGATCCGGGGAACGAAGCTCGATACGGCGAAGTCCGGAATGACTGGCCGGAATGCGGATCAGCTGTGAACGGTTCTGCTCGGACCAGCTCACATAACCCGGTGCCTTCATATCGCCCAGACGCTCATAGGACTCCCGCACCGGATTCAGGAACAGTGTCATCTCCTGAACATGCTGCAGAATACCTGCCATAAAGGCATCCGTATAGTCCTGACCATCCTGAGACTCCACGGAAATGTTGATGTGCATGCCGTTTCCGGCCTGATCCGCCAGGGGCTTCGGGGAGAAGTCCGCCCAGAAGCCGTCGGAATTGGCAATGCTCTTCACCACCCACTTAAAGGTGGAGGTATTGTCTGCTGCCGTCAGGGCATCACTGTAGCGGAAATCCACCTCATTCTGTCCGGGACCGCACTCATGATGAGACGCCTCCGGGCGAATGCCCATTTCCACCAGTGCGAAGCTGATATCACGACGGATATTCTCTCCGTTGTCCTCAGGTGCAATGTCCATGTAGCCCGCATTATCCTGCGGGATATAGGTCTTATTGCCGTTCTCATCCAGCTTAAAGATGTAGAACTCCACCTCTGCACCGAAATTCACGGAGATGCCCCGCTCCCGGGCCTTCTCCACTGCCTTTTTCAGAATATAACGACTGTCACGCTCAAACCGCTTTCCGTTGGGATATTCGATGTCGCAGAACATCCGCGCCACTCTGCCGTCAATGGGACGCCAGGGAATGATGGACATGGTGGTGGGATCCGGACGCAGGAACAGGTCCGAGCGCTCCTCCTCACCGAAACCGGAAATCGAAGACGCATCAAAGGATACGCCCTCCGTAAAAGCCCGCTTCAGCTCATCCGGCATAATGGCGATGTTCTTTTGCACCCCATAGACATCAAAAAAAGCCAACCTTATGAACTTGACATTTTCTTCCTCAACAAACGCGAGGATATCTTCATAAGAATTCATTTCTTCCTCCGAAATTTCACGTTTAATCGAGGTCATTATATTATCTGAAAAATCCATTGTAAATCTCTTTCCTTACTTATTGAAAAGTGCCTTGAAGCGCTTCATTGCTTCCTGTGTCTTCTCATGGGTGGAAAATGCCGTCAGGCGGAAGAAGTTCTTGCCGGTTACGCCGAAGCCCTCTCCCGGTGTGCCCACCACATAAACTTCGTTCAGCAGCTTATCAAAGAAAGTCCAGGAATCCATGTCCTCCGGGCACTTCAGCCAGATATAGGGAGAATTCTTGCCGCCGGTATAGTAGATGTTCAGCTCATCCATGGTATCGGTGATGATCTTGGCATTCTCTCTGTAATAATCAATGTTCTCCTGGATTTCCTTCTCGCCAAGCTCTGTGAATACCGCCTCAGCACCGCGCTGAACGATATAGCTTACGCCGTTGAACTTTGTGGTCTGTCTCCGGAGCCACATTTTGTTCAGGCTTGCGCCGTCTCTCGTCAGCACCTCCGGCACCACTGTATAGCCGCAGCGGGTTCCGGTAAAGCCGGCTTTTTTAGAGAAGCTGCAGAACTCAATGGCCACCTTCTCTGCACCCTCGATCTCATAGATGGAGTGCGGCAGATCGCCGGTCACGAAGCACTCATAGGCTGCGTCGAAGAGGATAATGCTGTCGTTCTCAACTGCGTAATCCACCCACTGCTTCAGCTGTTCCCGATCATATACAGCACCTGTCGGGTTATTGGGGGAGCAAAGATAGATCAGGTCTGCCTTTACAGAGGGATCCGGCATCGGCAGGAAATGATTCTCCTCGCTGGAATAAGCATAGACAATCTTCCGTCCGGCCATCACATTGGTGTCCACATAAACCGGATATACCGGATCGGTCACCAGCACCGTGTTGCCCTTATCAAAAAGATCCAGAATATTGCCGAGATCCGACTTTGCACCATCGGAAATGAATATCTCATGAAGATCCAGCGTCACGCCGAAACGGCTGTAGTACTTCTGAATGCTCTCCTTCAGGAAATCATAGCCCTGTTCCGGACCATAGCCCCGGAAGCTTTCCGCCTTTCCCATCTCCTCGGAGGCCTGCACCATTGCCTTCACCACAGATGCCGGCAGCGGTCTCGTTACATCGCCGATACCCATGCGGATCAGCTGGTCTGCCACTTCCGGGTGCTTTGCCTGCCACTCACGAATGCGGTTTGCAATTTCCGCAAAAAGATAGCTTTCCTTCAGATTCTGATAATTCTGGTTGATCTTTGCAGCCATATTCTGTACTCCCATCCTTTATAATGATACGCGAAAGGGCAAAGATCGTCTGGTAAATTCCAGGCTCCTTTGCCCACACGCTATGATAATAGTAATTTATTTTTCTTCTGTCAAGCCGTCATTCGGTCTCTTCGGTCAGATCCACTTCCTCAGGCTCTTCCACCGCAACCTCTTCCGCAACAGATTCCTCGTTCTCCGGCTCTGCTTCCTCATCCAGCGGCTCCTCGTAGAATTCTACCTCAACCTCCGGATCCTCCAGCTCTTCCTCTTCGATATCCTCATCCTTCCGCTTGCTGTCCAGCGCATCACGAACGGTCTTGTAGGCATCCTTGCCGGCATCCACTGCCAGGTTCTTGGTGTCGATGGCCAGATTCTTGGCAGCATAGCCGAGATCCTTCGCAGCAGTCTTCAGCTCCTCTGTGGTGATGGAGGACTTCAAAGTGGTATAGGAGCGCTTTGCGGTATCCTTCATTTCATTGGCGGAATCCACCACATCTGTGAAGTCCTGATCCACCTCCTCAGAAAACTTCTGATACTTGTAAAGATAGGAAACCACTGCGGCACCTGCGCCAAGCACTGCCGCAAGTCCCATCAGGCCTCCCAGCCCGCTTCTTCTAGACATATCTTTTCCTCCTTAAATCTTAAAGCTGGACTTCAGGGATACCACACGGTTGAAGACCGGCTGACCTTCCTTAGAATCCTTGCAGTCTACGCAGAAATAACCGTCCCGTACAAACTGGAAGCTCTCATAGGGCTTAGCCTCCATCAGCAGCGGCTCCACATAGCAGTTCTCCACTACCTCCAGAGAGTTCGGATTGAAGTTCAGGGTACCGTCATCGTTGAGCTTGCCCTTCTCTTCGTCGATCAGCTGCTCATAGAGGCGTGCCGTCACCTTTCCGGCGGTCTTTGCATTGACCCAATGGATGGTGCCCTTCACCTTACGGCCCGTAAAGCCGGAGCCGGACTTGGTCTCGGGATCATAGGTACAGTGGACGACGGTAACATTACCCTCTGCATCTGTCTCATAGCCCACACACTTCACGAAGTAAGCACCCATGAGACGCACCTCATTGTCCGGGTAGAGACGCTTGTACTTCTTCGGCGGGTCGATCATGAAGTCATCACGCTCGATATAAAGTTCCCGGCCAAACTCCACCGTACGGCTGCCCAGTGTCTCATTCTCCAGATTGTTGGGGATCTCCAGCATTTCGCTCTGCCCTTCCGGATAGTTGTCGATCACCAGCTTAACGGGATCCAGCACCGCCATGAGACGCGGCTTCTTCAGCTTCAGATCCTCACGGATGCAGTACTCCAGCAGAGAGTAGTCAGAAGAGGAATTGGCCTTGGAAATGCCGGAAAGCTTCACAAAGGTCTTGATGGACTCCGGTGTGTAGCCTCTTCTTCTCAGTGCGGCAATGGTCACGAGACGCGGATCGTCCCAGCCGTCTACCACGCCGTCCTCCACCAGCTTCTTGATATAGCGCTTGCCGGTCACCACATTGGTGAGATACAGCTTGGCGAACTCGATCTGCCGGGGCGGATTCTCAAACTCGCAGGATTCCACCACCCAGTTATACAGAGGGCGGTGATCCTCAAACTCCAGCGTACAGATAGAATGGGTAATGCCCTCTACCGCATCCTCGATGGGGTGTGCGAAATCATACATGGGATAAATGCACCACTTGTCGCCGGTATTCTGATGACTCATGTGGGCAACACGGTAAATCACCGGGTCTCTCATGTTAATGTTGGGGCTCGCCATATCGATCTTGGCCCGGAGCACCTTCTCGCCGTCCTGGAATTTGCCGTTCTTCATATCCTCGAAAAGCTGCAGATTCTCTTCGATGGAGCGGTTGCGATAGGGGCTCTCCTTGCCCGGTGTATTGAAGTCGCCGCGGTAGGCACGGATCTCCTCCGCACTCAGATCATCCACGAAGGCCATGCCCTTCTTGATCAGGAATACTGCCTTCTCATACATAACATCAAAGTAATTGGAAGCAAAGAAAAGGCGATCCTCAAAATCAGCGCCAAGCCACTTCACATCCTGCATAATGGACTCCACAAACTCGGACTTCTCCTTTGTAGGGTTCGTATCATCAAAGCGCAGATTGAACTTTCCGCCGTACTCCTCCGCTAAGCCATAATTCAAAAGGATGGACTTGGCATGTCCGATATGCAGGTAGCCGTTGGGCTCCGGCGGAAAACGGGTATGCACATGATCATAAACACCCTCCCGAAGATCCGCATCGATAAACTGCTCAATGAAGTTTTTGGATTCCTGTGCCGTCTCCTCCGCTTCATTGTTAAGATTCTTATTTTCTTCAGCCATTCCGATTCCTCCCTGAGCCTAAAGTATTGTAGCTGTTTTTCAGCAGACGATTATACCACAGCTTCCCATCATTCATCAATCACAGATATTATAGACCAATTCTGCTCTGCCGTCACTTTATTTTTCCGTCTCCGGCAGCATGTCTGCGCAGAAATAGTAGAGGATCAGCTCCGTTACCCGGTCATAGCTGACAACGCCCCGGGACTGTCCGTTCATTTTGAGATAGCTGTCATTCACCTGCTCCGCCGCCTCCGCCACGGGACTTTCAAAGCGGTCCCAGAAGGCATTATTATAGGAGAGATCCGCCCGGGCTTCCTCCGGCAGGCTGCTGTATATCTGGGAAAATGTTGTCGGATCCGACGCTGCCAGCGCATTGCCGCAGTACACCCAGGCCGAAAGATAGCCGGCATAGCGGAGATATGCATTGTCCGAACCGATACAGGCCAGAAATGCAATGAAGTTGGCCTCCTCTTCCTGCATGTAGCCGCGAAGATGGGAAAGCTCGTGGCACATGGTAAAAGGAAGATCATACCAGGGAATTTCTCGGTTGTAGTTGGCCTCCACCGTAAAGGGAGAATAGATGCCGGTGAGCTGCTGCACCGACAGCAGTCGGGAATTGAGAAGACACTTGGGCATCGGATAGCTGCCGCTGAGTCCCGGATACGCTGTTCCAAGCTTCTCCATGGCCTGCTTCGCCTCGCTGCCGAGGCGCTGAAGCATTGTGAAGGAATTCCCGGCGCACTCCTCTGTCTCGCCCGGTACCGGAAAGTCGGTAGCGCCGACATTTCCCTCGGCAGACGCCTGGGCGGTCCCTTCACTGATGTGCGCTGCCAGATAACAGCAAAGCTCTGTCAGCTCTTCAGTACTGTATTCTCCGAGCACAATGCCGTTTTCCTGACTGAAGCTGTCCCGCTGATAGTTGATGCCGCAGAGCGAAACGTAAAGAAAAAAAGCGAGCGCTGCCGTAAACACCGTGCGCTGCAGCCAATGCAGCAGCCGCCGGACAGCCATCCCGATCTGCCGGCTCTTCAGCGCTCCCGCTGCCTGAAACAGTGTCCAAAGCAGCGTGCCGACGGTATAGAGCAGTACGCCGTAAACCAGAAATTCAGTGAGGGAAAAGGGGATCCAGCCCCAGAGAAGCGCCGCCAGTCGACTCAAGGGCCGGTACACGAAGCGGCTCCAGGCATTGGCGAAGCCGGTCACATGGCGGCTCAGAAACAAGCCAATGCAAGAAAAAAGCAGCAGCACTGCGATTTTTGTAGTATGATATACTCTGTTTTGCATATTTTTGAAATATTTCATTCGAAACATAACCCTGCGGGTATTTTCACGGATAAAAAAGAGGTGTTTTTATGCTGTTTTCAAACAAGGACATTCGAAAGCTGATCATCCCTCTCATCATCGAGCAGATGCTGGAGGTCAGTGTGGGCATGCTGGACACGGTCATGATCTCCTACTGCGGAGAAGCCGCCGTTTCCGGCGTTTCCCTGGTGGACATGATCAATCAGATCCTGCTGGCGCTTTTCGCCGCCCTCGGTACCGGCGGTGCCGTGGTGGTCAGCCAGTTTATGGGCGCCGACAACATTTCCCGGGCCAAGCAAAGCGCCCGGCAGCTGGTGGATGTCGCCGTCGTGATTTCCGTGACTGTGGCCGCACTGGCCGTCCTGCTGCGGCACCCTGTGCTCTCGGTCTGCTTTCCGGGCATCGAACAGAGCGTTTTCGACAACGCGCTGGTCTATCTCGTCATGTCCGCCCTGTCCTATCCCTTCATCGGACTGTACAATTCTCTCTGTGCCATTTTCCGGGCCCAGGGAAATTCCCGCACACCCATGGTGCTGTCCCTCATGATGAACATCATCAACTTCTGCGGCAATGCCCTGACCATTTATGTCCTGCACTGGGGCGTATTCGGCGCAGCACTGGCCTCCCTCATCGGACGTGCCTTCGCCTGCCTGCTGGCCCTTTTCCTGCTGTTCCGGCCCAGGCTTCGCATCAACCTGGCCGGCGGCTCCTTTCTGCCGGACCGCACCCTCATCCGCAGGATTCTCTACATCGGTATCCCCAGCGGCATTGAATCCAGCATTTTCCAGCTGGGGCGTCTCTTCGGCGTCAGCATCATTTCCGGCTTCGGCACCTTCGAAATCGCTGCCAATGCGGTGGCCAACAACCTGGACAGCCTGGGCGTCATGCCCGGCACGGCAATGCAGCTCGCCGTCATTACCATCATCGGCCGCTGTGTCGGTGCCCACGACTTCAAGCAGGCAAAGTACTATACCCGGAAGCTCATGATCATCACCTACGCGCTGACCATCGTGACCTGCGGTCTCACCGTAATATTCCGCAGCACCCTCTTCGGCTTCTACAGTCTCTCGCCGGAGACCCTGGCACTGGCCAACAAGCTGGTGCTGATCCACGATCTGGCGGCCATGGTGCTCTGGCCCATCAGCTTCGTGCTGCCCAACGTGTTCCGCTCCGCCAACGATGTGAAGTTCCCCATGGTCATCTCCATCGGCTCCATGGTGCTCTTCCGGAACTGCCTGGGCTTTCTGATTGCCCACCGCATCGGACAGGGCTGCCTGGGTGTCTGGATCGCCATGATCTTCGACTGGTGCGTCCGCTCCGGCTGCTTCGTCTGGCGTTATCTGTCGGGCCGCTGGATGCAGTTCTATAAGGATTAGTGCTGCAGCCGCTCTATAATTTCCTCGCTGATCTCCGCCGGGCTCTTGCCGTCGGTAGCTACTGTCACATCTGCTGCCGCCTCATAGAGTGCCCGGCGTTTTTCCTGCAGTGCCGCAATGTACTCTACACTCATATTCTGGTTGAGGATGGGCCGCTCATTGCTGTCCTTTACCCGCTCATAGACAGTCTCCGGTGTGGCGGTCAGCAGCACCACTCTGCCGCTTTCCTTCATATGATTCTTGTTTTCTTCCCGCACCACGATGCCGCCGCCGCAGGAAACAATGATCCCCTTTTCCTTCTGCAGCGCCTGCAGCATCCTGCTCTCCAAATCCCGGAAATACGATTCTCCGTGCTTTTCGAAAATCGCCGGAATGGACATGCCCTCTTCTTCGGCAATCAGCTGGTCCATCTCTGCGTAACGCATATCCAACCGCTTTTCCAGCTCCTTTGCTGCCGTGCTCTTTCCGGCCCCCATAAAGCCGATGAGAAAAATATTATAATCGAATTTCATGCTCATTGTCTGGTCTCCTCGTCTCAACCGGTGCTCAGGCTCCGATTTTCCTGCAAGTATAGCAGAAGCGGATAGTCCCCGCAACATGAGCATGCAGTCCGCTGCTGCGGAGCAGCACAGACACATGCCCGTCTGAACTAAGCATGTTCATCACGGCTTACAGCTGCCGCAGGCTGTATAGCCCTCTGCAATGGCCTCCTCCCGGCTGGACAGTACCACCTTATTTTTCTCAGCCATATCCTTCACGCTGGCGCAGGTGGGTCTATGGAATTTTTTGCTGTTGGCGTTGCCAATGTAGGCAGCCGTCGTACTGTCGGCGCCGGAATTTGAGCTCTTCTTTGTTTCTGTTTCCGTCTCCTTCTTGCTTCCGCTGTCGCTTCCCGTAAATTCGGGACCGGTGCTGCTGCCGTCCGCATACTCTATCGTCACACCCGGCTGCACATTGTAGCAGAAGACATTAAACTGAAGTCCCTTGCCCTTGTCCTCCACAGACTCGGCCTCCAGCAGAACGCCCCGCGCCACCAGATCATTGCCCTCAAAGAGCGGCGTCGAACGATACAGCACATGATTTCCGGTGCTCTTCACATACTCCGCCACCTGATTTTCAAATGGAAGCATACCCTGTACATTCAGATACCGCGTACCGGTGATGAGATTCTTCTCATTGGCATTTTCTCCGGAAAGCTGGTAGCCGATGAGATGGCAGCGATTGTAGAGGTAATTCCCGTCGATGCCGTTGTACTTCACGGTATGCCAGCCCGAGGGCTTCACCATGCCGATGCTGCCGCGCTCCTCCGTGGGCATGATTTCCTGACAGACATTGGCATAGGCCACGCCGCAGCGCCCGAGGCTGTCTAAGTCGCTGTAGCGCTCAAAGGCCTCTGTGGTGAGGTCGCTCTCTGAGAAAAAGGGGACGTTATCGTTCACCGTGACATAGGCCGCATCCTGGTACGCCGGTACCTTCTGTAAAATGTCTTCGGCCTTCGATGCCGATATGGTGACCGCCTTTATGGTTGCGCCGGCAGCACAGCCGGTGAGCCCCAGCGACAGGGCCAGAAGAACAGACAGCAGGATCGCTTTTAATTTTCTTTGGATAAAATTTTTCATAATAATGTTGCTCCGTAGTCGTTATAAATGCTCAGCACCGCATTGCGATGCGCAATTGTGCTGAATATCTCGCATTATACGCAACAAACGTTTTATTTTCAAGTCTCATTACAAAAGTACAGGCACATTATCCATGTGAACAGCCAGCTGAGCCCGCAGAAATAGCAAGCATCCCTATGCAATCTATGATACACTGAATTCCATAAGTGAAGGAGGACGAAAACATGAATGACATCCAGTCCCGAAAAAAAAGAAAAAACGAGCGAAAACAATGCTGCCGAACCGCCGCAAGGCTGTGGCGCCGCATGGGAAGCGCTGCCCTGGCCGCTGTGCTGCTCTATAAGGCGGCTACCGTTCTGCTGCTGGCTCCCCTCTCCCACGGAATCTGGGCACTGTCACTCTTTCTGTCCCCCAGCAAGTTCATCACCACAGATCGGATGAAGCAGCTTTTTCTGTCGCCCTCTCTCCTGGTGGGCATACTCCTCATTGCCCTGTTGAATGCCTTCTGGAATCTCTACGAGTTTTCCATCCTCTTTCATGCCCTGCAGAAGGGACTCCGGGGAGAAAAATGTCACATTCGCAGTCTCTGCAAGGAATCCCTTCTGGACATCCTCCATGCCCTGCATCCCAAGGGATGGCCTATCCTTCTTTACTCTGCCGTGCTGATTCCCTTCACAAACTTCTTCCTGACCTCTACCTATCTCCGGAAGCTGGCGGTTCCGGAATACATTATGGAGGTAATCCGGGACGATCCCCTCTACTTCGGTCTCTATGAGCTGGTCTTTCTGGCCGGACTGGTGCTGTCCATTCTCCTGCTCTTTCTGTTGCCCGGCTTCATTCTGGATCAGAAGCCCTTTTCGAAAGCCGCCGGAGAAAGCATCAGCTGCGTGCGAAAGCATTTTCTTTCCTATGTCTGGATGCTTGTCCGCTACCATGTCCGTATCGCTATCCGCGCCGGTCTCATCATTCTGAGCTATGGCATCCTCAGTGTAGCCGCAGCTCTCCTGATCGGAAGAAACAGCGAAGTTCTGCTGACTGCCATCGGCACTGCCCAGCAGGCAATCTTGTATCCGGCCCTCTCCTTCGTCCTGGAGGCGCTCAGCGCCCTGGCCTCCTGTTCTCTGATTCTGGTGCTGCATGAGCAGGCCAATACCGGTGCTCTCCCGGTCCTGGAAATGCCGCCGGCGCATAAGCATTATCCCACCAACGGAAAGCTGCTGCTCTTCCTGGTGAGTCTCGGCATTATAAGTGCCACCGCCCTGGCCTCCTTCGGTCTCTGGCAGCTGCCGAAGCTGGGGGCTGCCGCCGATTTCCTGAATCCCTTCCGGCCCACAATCACCTGTCACCGGGGATACAGTGCCGAAGCACCCGAAAACACTCTGCCGGCCTTTCAGGCAGCCATAGACATCGGGGCCGACTGTGCCGAACTGGATGTCCAGATGACAAAGGATGGCGTTGTGATGGTGAGTCATGATCCGTCGCTTCTGCGCTGCACCGGCGTGAACAAGCGAATCTGCGACCTGAGCTATGACGAGGTACGTGCGCTGGACGCCGGCAGCTTCTTCGATTCGAAATTTGCGGGCACCAAAATTCCCACCCTTCAGGAGGTCATCGACCTCTGCAAGGGAAAAATCAGGCTGAACATCGAGATCAAGAACAATGCCGACACGCCGGAGCTCGAGGCCGAGGTGGCCCGTCTCATCACGGAAAATGACATTCTGAACGAGTCCTGTGTCACCTGCCTGAGCTATCATTCACTGGAAAAAGTGAAGGACGCCAATCCTGCTATCCGCACCGGATACATTCTGGCCTTCGGCATCGGCAATTACTACGATCTGCCGGCGGCAGACTTCTTCAGTGTGGAAACCACCTTCATTACCACTTCCATGGTCAGCAAGATTCACCTTCTCGGAAAAACCGTGTCTGCCTGGACCGTGGATCGCAGCGAGGATGTAACCACTCTGCAGGAAAAGCAGGTGGACGACCTCATTACCGGCCAGCCGGATATGGTACGGGAAACCCTTGACGACAATGACGCCTATAACAATCTTCTGCTGACGCTGCAGGAGGTTTACCAGGTTCTTCGCACAGAAAAGGCCCAGGCAGCTGCCTGAGCCAAGTTACAAAGAAGGCATCCACTGTGGGCCCGTAAGCGAAGCTTCCGCTCACCCCAGTGGATTTACTTCGAGTAATAAACCCTTTTGTCATTTTCATAATCAAAGCGGCCGTCGTTTTTCTCCTCCAGCGCCTTGATCATGTGATAGGTATAGTCATTGTAGGGTGTTGGGATGCCCAGCTCCCTGCCCATGCGCATCAGCGCGCCGGAAAACATGTCGATCTCCGTGTGGCGTCCCGCATCCAGATCCTGCAGTGTGGAATACTTGGCAGACATGCCGGCTGCGCTGCCCCTTCCGGACTTGGCATCTATGGCACTAAGGTCAATGCCTTTGGCCTCCGCTATGGTCATCAGCTCCTTCCTGAGTCCGTCCTGGATGGCTGCCATGTGCTCGCTGTCCTCATAACAGCCCACGCCGGCCCCCAGAATGGCCTGGGGCAGATTGTTGCAGACATTCAGCCGGAATTTCCCCCAGATCTCTTCCATAATATGATCCTTCACGGCCCAATGCAGCCCGGTGTCCTGAAAAAGCGCCTCCACCGCCTGAGTCCGCTCACTGTCATAGGGCGGCTCCGTCTCTCCGAAGAAAATGCCCACTGTGGTCTCCGGTGCAAAGCAGTAGCTGCCATTTTTCTTCTGAGAAGCCACCTTAATGAGGGAATACAGGATATGCGACCGATCGATTCGCTCTGCAATGATCTCCTCGCTGTCGACGCCGTTCATGAGGCTCATAACGATGGTGTTTTCTCCCACAATGGTTTCGATATCCGGCAGCGCACCACGCAGATTTCCGTACTTCAGCGCCACGATCAGAAGATCCGCATCCCTCGCCTCCTCCGGTGTCCAGACCGTCGGCCTGTAGATTTCACCGTTAATGCTGCAGCCCTGCGCCTTCAGCCGGGCATTCCGCTCCCCTGATGCCACAACACCGAACTGAATACCTTCCTTCCCGGAAAGCCCCCAGATCACATAAGATCCCACCGCACCGGCACCAAGCAGCGCCACTTTGTTGATTTTCATAACTTTTTCCTCCTCATGCTAATGCCTTCGATTCGCATTACCCGACAGTCTTCACAGCAACTTCATTTTCCACATAGCGGATCAGATCATCCACCACAGCGCTTCGTCGTTTATCCGTCGGATAAATGAACCAGCTCCGGCGCACCACCGGCTTTCCGTCCCGCATTTTCAGCGGCACCAGACAAAGATTATGCTCATTGACGAAATTGTCCGGCAGAAAGCAGAGCATATACCTGCCGTCGTTCAGAATGCTCCGAAAGGCAAATTCGATATATCCGGCATCCAGCGCATCCGCCGGCATTTGCTCTCCGAAGCAGTCCTCCCACCAGTCATTGATCTGGGCTACGGTCAGGTCGTTGGTCTGGTAGCCCACCCGCTCCATATGTGGGAGCGCCGACAGCTCCACCGGCTCCCGGGTCACGCAGTAGGCCTGTGTGTAATCGATAAGAATCCGGTTCACGCCCTTATAATAGTCGCTCCGGATAAAACCAACGTCAATATCTCCCGCAAGGAGCATGTCATGCAGCAGATTGCTCTGCTTGTTGACGATCCGATAGGAAAGCTCCGGATGCTGTGCAGAAAAGCCCTTCAGCACACTGTCCAGACTGTATTTCGTGTAGGAATAGGCTGATCCGATCACAATGATCTGCTTCTCAGCGGCCTTCAGCTCCAGCAGTCCCTTCCGTGTCTCCTCCTCCAGCCTGCGGTACTTCTCCGCCTGCCGCGCCAGAAATCCCCCGGCTTCCGTAAATACCAGTCCGTGAGACGTCCGCTCCACGATCTGCGTTTCCAGCTCCTCCTCCATGTTCTGCAGGCGCTTTGTTACCGCAGACTGCGTTTTGTATACACGCTCTGCCACCTTCGTGATATTCGGATTTTTCGAGAGCTCCCACAGAATCTGCCAGTCCGTATCCTTCATTTGCCGCTTCCTTGTTACCCTTATTTTTACAATCGTTCCCGCACCATCATCAATGCATATCCAAGAAGATTTTGTCCGTTCCACCTATCTATTTCAAACCGATCCGGATCTTTCATCGACAAGCCGATTCCCCATATTTTATCCCTGACCGCACATTCCGCCAGAAAATCATTCCCCGTCGATTTGAGCTTCTTCTTTGCTCAGATACCAATTGCTTAGATATCCATTTTCCTCGTTTGGGTTGTGAAAGCAAACAACGCTCATCATACTTCACCAACTTTCTTTACAGCTAAATCAAGTTCTAAATCGTGAAGTCCACCGTATGCTTTTACCAAAAAATTCACCGGAACCTTTTTTATAACCTCACGGCTTGGGATGTTGTAGTACCATTGATAATAAGCATAGAATTCACCCATCCAATCCGGCATAAAACCCGCAAGAGCTTTCCCATTTTTCAGTTGAAAATCGTCAGTCTTACGAAAATAATCCCATAATTCCGGAGCACTCATTGTATTAACATAAGCTTTTGCCTCATCTATACTTTTTTGTAAGCTATTATAGCTCGAGAAAGGGCATCTATCCAAGTGTTTTCTCATAATTGCCCTTTCATCAAAGAACATACGTTGTCACTCATTTGCTTTTGGATGCACTTTTCTATAAGGCAGAGAAAACCGCGCATTCCGTCCCGGAATGCGCGGTTTTTCACTGAACTGAACGCAGCGTATTTGAATTTTTCTCAGAAGCTGACGGCCAGCCCGTAAACACCGACAAATGCCAGTACCGCGAGTACACCCAGGGCAATAAAGGATACGGCAAAGAGCTCCACAAAGATCTTCTTTGTCGGGAAACGCTCCTCGGCATTCTCCTGCTGTGCTACGCCCGCCATCATTAATGCGCCGGCGGTGGAGATCGGAGAATAGCCGGTTACGGTGCCGCCGATCACGATGGCCGCACAGAGCTCCACCGGATTTGCACCGAGAGAGGTGCCCAGGGCGCCGGCCGTCGGGATCAGTGTCGGGAACACCACGCCGAGACCGGAGCTGAAGAAGGACATGACGCCGGCCAGAACGCCCATGATGGTGGAACCAGTCCGCTTCGTCATGATCTTCTCGAGAGCCGCTACCATGAGATCGATACCTCCGGAAACGGTTACGATATTCATCAGAACACCAACGCCCATAACCATGAAGATAACATTCCAGGGAATGGCCTTAACAGCTGCCTTATCCTCACCGGCGCCGAGCAGTACCAGTACCGTGCCGATCGTGAAGCCGGCAAAGCCGACATTAAAGCTGAAGAACAGTACGCCGACTGCCAGCACCAGAAGACCGAGAATGGATGCGATCTGATGGAAATTCATCTTCGGCAGCACCTCGGTTTTGCTGCTCCGGATGCTCTGATC
Organism: uncultured Lachnospiraceae bacterium; assembly: GCA_964548305.1. Taxonomy (GTDB): domain Bacteria; phylum Bacillota; class Clostridia; order Lachnospirales; family Lachnospiraceae; genus Oribacterium. The sequence continues at coordinate 21,511 of CAZJQX010000012.1, read as the reverse complement.
CACCTTGTAGCCCTTATAATAGATAAATACGATAACCGCCAGGATGACTGTGGTGATGGCCAGCGCATACATCAGCGGAACCGTGCCGCCCTCGATGCCCTGCTCCTCCATCAGCTCGCGCACCACAGCAGCCTCCGGTGTCAGCGGACTCATGCGGGTTGCCTGCACACCGAGATCACCGATGATGGACAGCATGATGGGGTTGATGCCGACAGACAACGCGATCGGAATGGCGATCACCGGCACGATGGCAAGGCACGGAATGGCGCCGGGTCCGACTGCGGACAGCACCGCACCGATCACGAACATGGCGATGCTGATGACAATGGGATTGGTGCCCACGAGACGGATGATCTTCTTCGCCATAAGCTCCAGTGTGCCGTTCGCCTTTACGATACCGAACAGGAAGGTAATGCCGGCCATCTGAAAGAAAAGTGATGTGCTGAAGCCCTTCAGCAGATCCTTCGAGCTGATGCCGAAGGCAAGTCCCAGAATCATAGAGAACGCAATGCAGACGATGCCGACATTTGCATTTTTAAAGTAGCCGATGGCAATTGCCGCCAGAAGTGCGACCAATGAAATTACTGCTAAATTCATATAAATCCCCCAATTTTCTGCAGCTTAAACGCGCTTAAAGGTAATGCAGACCGGACTCTCGGTCGGAATGATGCGGCCGCTATAGCTCATGGAGCCGTTCTCCTTGTCCAGCTTCATCTCCACAATGGTATCGCTGTCTTCATTTGCCACATAGAACTTCGAATAATCGAGATTAAAGCACATGAAGCGCGGTGTGAGACCGAGTGTCGGATAGTAGCCGAGTTCACGCATATAACCGGTCTCCTGGTTGATGCGGTACAGCACAATGGACTCGTGAATACGGTTAGAGCCGATCAGAATGGAACCATCTTCATTCAGTACAGAAGCACTGGCCTGGCCCTCGCCGGTATAGGTCTCCGGCAGCGTCGGCAGAATCTGACGTGCGGTCAGCTTGCCCTTCTCCGCATCAAATTCCAAATACGTCATGCTGTTGCCCTTCTCGTTGATGAGATAGCACCAGCGGTTGTTCGGGTGCACCGACAGATGACGCGGCTCGGAATACTGCCGTCCGATAAACCGATCTGTCTCTGTGAGCGTGCCGTCCTCGGAATTGAACTTCAGCACCTTCACCTGGCCGATGCCCTGGTCTCTTCCCTGATATACCACGAAGAGATAGGTCTTTGTCTGATCCCAGATGCACTGGTGTGCGAAGGAATGGGAGCCCTCCTTCACGCCAGGAGCGAAATGTACGAACACGATGTCGCCGAGAGAGCCGTCTTCATTTCTCTTGATGACATAGACACGGCCGCCCTGCAGCGTTGCCACCAGCAGATACCGATTTGTCTTGTCCACAGTGATGAATACCGGGTTCTGTCCGTCTACTGTATCTACGGTATTCATGTACTCCAGTGTCTGATCCGGCAGAATCCGGTAGCTGGTCACCTGGGTGAAATCGCCGTGTACGGAATAGAGATAGCTTTCTGTGAGATCCATACACTGATAGGACGGGTTGTCCAATGTCTTCAGCGTCTGAATTTCCTTCCAATCTCCGCTCTTTTCGTCGATCGCAAATGTACGGAGTCCCTTTCCCCGGGCATTCCGCTTCTCTGTGGTTCTGCAGCCTACGTAAGCATACAACATTCTGTTACCTCCTTATAAATAGGCGGACGAAGCACAATGGCCGCGCCCGCCGACATTTACCTGAAATAAATCCGCTGCAAATCAGTCCTCGGCCTTCAGCACGCCTTCCTTTACCAGCTGCTGCTTCAGGTGACGGAGCTGTCCGCCGGCAAGAACCACCTCTTCCTCGGCATCGGAAAGCTCCAGACGGCACTTGAAGTCAAAGCCCTGGGTCTTGTCCGTCACGGTCACAGTTCTCGTCGGAATCTGATCCAGGAAATTGTTGATCTCCAGCTCATCCATCTGCTCCAGACGGTCATAATCCGCCGGATTCTCGAAAAGCATCGGCACAATGCCATGGTTGATGAGGTTGCCCTTATGAATACGCGCAATGCTCTTCGCAATCACGCACTTTACGCCCAGATACATCGGATTGATGGCCGCATGTTCACGGCTCGAGCCCTGTCCATAGTTCTCGCCGCCGACAATAATCGACTTGCCGAGCTTCCGTGCTCTCTCGGAAAACTCCGGATCATAGCGGTTATAGCAGTACTTCGACATCAGCGGAATGTTGGAGCGCATGCTGGAGAACTCTGCGCCCGCCGGTGTGATGTCATCTGTGGAAATGTTGTCGCGTCCCTTCAAGGAGATCCGGCAGCAAAGATGCTGTTCCGGCTTCTCAGGTACCGGCAGGAACTGGATGTTCGGTCCCTTGACCACCTCAACCTTGGCGGCTTCCTCCTCCGGCAGCGGCTTAATCAGCATGGCATCATCCACGAAATAGTGATCCGGCTCATGCACCTCGGCAAGCTTCGCCACATCAGCGCCCATAACCTCTTCCGCACTGGCGAAGGTGCCCATCACAGCGGTGGCTGCGGCACTCTCCGGGGATACGAGGTAAATGTTGGCGTTCGGAGAACCTGCGCGGCCCTTGAAGTTTCGGTTGGACGTACGTACGGCAATGCCGTTTGTCGGCGGCACCTGTCCGATGGCGCAGCACGGACCGCAGGAAATCTCCAGAAGACGCACACCGGCATCCACCAGCATATCGAGATAACCGTCCTTCATCAGCTGCTTGTAAATCTGCTTGGAGGCGATGCCCGCTGTGCACTGCACATTTTCATTGACATGACGTCCCTGCATCACCAGTGCAGCCTTGGCAAAGTCGGAATAAGAACCGTTGGTGCAGGAGCCCATGAATACCTGCTGCACCACCGGGTGCTCCTTCAGAGAAGAAATCGGCACCACATTGTCCGGCTGATGCGGAAGTGCGATCAACGGCTCCAGGCTGCCGAGATCCAGATCGATCTCCTCGTCGTACTCTGCATCTGCATCCGGAAGCAATTCCACATATTGATCCTCACGCTCCTGCGCCTTCATGAACCGACGCACAGTCTCGTCTGCCGGGAAAATGGATGAGGTAGCGCCCATCTCAGCACCCATGTTGGCAATGGTCAGTCTCTCCGGTACGGACAGGCTGGCAGCGCCCTCTCCCACATACTCGTATACCTTGCCGAGGCCGCCCTTGATGGTCTCGCGGCGCAGCATCTCCAGAATAACCTCCTTCGCATTGACGCCGGCTCTCAGTCTGCCGGTAAGATTCACCTTCACGACCTTCGGCATGGTGAGCCGCATCGGAAGTCCGGTCATGGCCGTTGCCACATCCATGCCGCCGACACCAATGGACAGCATACCCACGGCGCCGCCGGACGGCGTATGGGAATCGCCGCCCATCAGCAGCTTCCCGGGCACAGCAAAGCGGCAGGTGTGTACCATATGACAAATGCCATTGCCGGGTCTTGATACATATACGCCGTACTTCTCGGCAGCAGTCCGCAGATAGATATGGTCGTCCGGCGTCTTGAAATCGATATAAAGCAGGTTGTGATCGAGATTGGATACCGAAATCTCGGTTCTGGCGCGCGGAAGGCCGATCTGCTCAAAGGCAAGATAGGTCATCACGGCATTGATGTCGTGGGTCAGTGTCTGATCCACCTTCACAAATACGTCCTCTCCCGGGGTCATGGAACCCTTGACGAAATGTGATCTGATGATTTTTCTGGTTAATGATTCTCCCATGCAGTCCTCCAAATTCTCCTGAAAATATAAAAGCAGGGAAATGTCTTCATGCAGACATTCCCCTGACGGAAGCTTTTTCGCTGCACATTTCTGTGACAGCTATATTGTATTTAATGATAAACAAGATAGGAAATGGAATAAGAGAATCATGGTATTCCGGAATGGAATGGTCATCCCCCTTATATTCCTGCCACGGCTTCCTTCCAGCCGCTGTACTTTCGTGTTCTGATTTCTTCTGCCATCTGCGGCGTGTAGCCCCGGCGCTTCGCCTTCGAAAAAATCTCCTCTGTGTAGATTCCCATGGCAAGTCCTGCCGCATAAGCTACACCTATGCCGGAAAGCTCCTCCGCCTGCGGCACCAGCACGTCCGCATCCAGAAGATCGCTCTGGAACTGCATGAGATAACCGTTTCTTGTCGGACCACCGTCCACGCGGAGCGCCGAAACTGCCGTTCCGGCATCTGCCTCCATGGCCTTTACCACGTCCGTAATCTGATATGCGATGCTCTCCACGCCGGCCCGGACAATTTCCGCCTTGCCTGTGGTTCTGGTAATGCCGGTAAGCGCAGCTTTGGCGTCGCTCCGCCAGTAAGGCGCTCCCAGGCCGGTAAAGGCCGGTACCAGATAAAGCGTATCATCTGTCCTGGCTTCCCGGCAGAGAATTTCCGTCTCTCCAGGTGAATCAATCAGTCTTACATCATCCTTGAGCCAGGAAATCACCGCACCGGTGTAGTTGACATTTCCCTCCAGAACATACTGCACCTTGCCGTGCATTCCCCAGGCCAATGAAGTCACCACGCCGTGACGGCTGAGCACCGGTTCGTCTCCGATGTTCATCATAACCGAAGAGCCTGTTCCGTACGTCGCCTTGATATCGCCGCGCCGGAGACAGCCCTGTCCGAAAAGAGCGCCGTGCGAATCTCCCAGCACGCTGTGAATCACCAGTGGTTTTTCAAACAGACCATCAAAATCCGTCTCTCCGAAGGCGCTGTCCGAATCACATACCTCCGGGAGATCCTCCGCATCAATGCCGAACAGTCCGCAGATTTCCGTGTCCCACCGCAGACTGAACAGATTAAAAAGCTGCGTTCTGGAAGCATTAGAATAATCGGTTTTATAGGATGCGCCGCCCGTCAGCCGGTACAAAAGCCAGGTGTCAATGGTGCCGAAGCACAGCTTATGCTGAGCCGCAAGCTCTCCGGCATTTTCGACATTTTCCAGAACCCAGGCCATCTTGGCTGCAGGAAAATAAGGTGACAGACGGAGTCCCGTATGACTTCGAATCAGCTCCTCGGCCTCCATCAGCTCCGGACGTGCACAGATTTCCGAGGCCCGCGCACATTGCCATACAATGGCATCCGTAAGCGGCTCTCCCGTTTCCCTGTTCCATACCAGTGTCGTTTCCCGCTGGTTGCTGATGCCGACACCCTTGATGAGAGACGGCTCCGTCCCGGTTTCCTCCATCAGGTTTTTCACGACGCGGATCGTATTTCTGTAAATCTCTTCAGGATCATGAGACACCCAGCCTTTTTCATTGATAATCTGACGATGCACCAGATCTGTTCTGTGAAGAAGATTTCCTTCCTCATCAAAGAGCAGCGCTTTGGTTCCCTGGGTGCTCTGATCTATGCTGATAATATAGGCCTCACTCATACCAGTTCCTGCTTCACTGTCTTCGCAATGCCCTCCGCATTTAAGCCGTAGTAATCAAAGACCTCCTGCGAAGTGCCTGTGATCACCGGAGCATCCGGAAGAGACATATTCACCACCTTCGTGGGGCATGCACGGCTGACGGTCTGGGCCACCATGGAACCGAGTCCGCCCCAGGGGGAATGCTCCTCCGCCGTGACCACCAGCTTTGCCTTCTGCGCATACCGGATCACAGATTCCTGATCCAGCGGCTTCACACAATACATATCCAGCACGGTTGCCCGGATGCCGTCCTTCTGCAGAATCTCTGCCGCATCCTTCGCCGGCTTCACCATCTCGCCGCAGGCTACGATCAGCACCTCTTCACCTTCAGTCACAACAGTCGCCCTATCCATTGCAAAGGGAACATTTCCCTCCTCATAAATGGGATCCACTGCATTTCGTCCTGTTCGGATATATGCAGGCTTCTCATCCTGAAGCAGCGCCTTCATAAGCTCTCTCGTCTGCAGATAATCACTGGGAAGATACACTCGCATATTGGGAATGGCACTCATAGCCGCGATGTCCTGTGCCGAATGATGGCTCATGCCCAGAGCGCCATAGCTCACGCCGCCGCTGATGCCGATCAGCTTCACATTGGTATTGGAATAGGCCACATCCACCTTGCACTGCTCGTAACTTCTGGTGGAAAGGAAGCAAGCCGGAGACACGGCATAGGCTTTCCTGCCGCACTTTGCAAGTCCCGCGGAAATGCTGACCAGATCCTGCTCTGCAATGCCGGTTTCCACAAACTGCTCCGGGTAGGTCTCTGCAAAAGGCGTCATGGAGCCGCTGCCTCTGGAATCGCTGCACAGCACCGTAACGCTCTTATCCGTCTCCGCAGCCTTCATCAGAACCTCGCATATCATCTGTTTGTTCGCAATCTTTCCCATTATTCTGCTGCCTCCTCTGCTCTTGTCAGATCTGCCATGATCTCCGCATACTCCTCTGCCGTCGGCACCTTGTGATGCCAGTTGACCTTGTTTTCCATCACAGCGGAGCCTTTTCCCTTCACGGTATTGGCGATCAGCACCGTCGGCTGTCCCTTCACGGTCTTGGCTTCCTCAAAGGCTGCCCTAAGCTGTGCGATATCGTTTCCGTCTGCCACATCGACAACATGCCAGCCAAAGCTTCTGAAACGCTCATGGAGATCATCATGTCCCATGACGTCCTCCGTATTTCCGGAAATCTGCAGCCGGTTCCGATCAACAACCGCACAGAGGTTGTCCAGCTTGTACTGATGGGCTGCCATTGCCCCCTCCCATACGGAACCCTCGGCCAGCTCACCATCGCCCATAACAGTATAGACACGGTAATCTCTGTGATCTCTCTTGCCGGCCAATGCCATACCCACGCAAACCGGCAGTCCGTGCCCCAGGGAGCCGGAGTTCATCTCAATACCCGGCAGCTTGTTGTTGGGATGTCCGATGAATTTTGAGCCGAATTTACTGAAGCTCTGATGCAGCTCCTCCTTTGAGAAGAAGCCTTTCTCCGCCAGAACCGAATAATAGGCTTCCACAGAATGTCCCTTGCTCATCACAAAGAGATCCCTGTTCGGATCCTCCATATTTTCCGGGCTGATGTTCATCTGATCGAAGTAGAGCTCCACCAGAATATCCATCACGCTCATGTCACCGCCGATGTGTCCGGCCTTGCCGGCACACACGAGATCCACAGTATCCTTCCGAAGCTTATATGATAATTTCTTTAAATTCATAACCTTATGCCTCCTAACGATAATCCTCTGCCTTTTTATTCACCGCGCAGATAGGCCTTTACATCTTCCTCAATGGGGTCATAGAGATCCGGCTTTATGCCGATGTATTTGCACGCCTCATAGAGCACCGGCACAATGTCCTTGTGAATGCCGACACAGTGATGAATGTAAGGGCCCTCTACGATCTTCGCCTCCAGTCGTTTAATGTTTTCCACCTCTACCCAGAGATAGGTGCCCATGCACTTCGGGCCGTCTACGCCCTTCGCATGCCCGAGCAGCAGTGAATACTCACCGTTGTCGCCGTCAAAGCGGCACAGCGTCACATCGCCGTGCTTTGCCTCGGCTGTCAGTGCGCCGGGATGCTTAAATGCCAGCGGATAGGTCAGCACCGGCTTCTCCTTTGCCACAGAGACCGGCCACGGGCCGCAGTGCTGCAGAAGCTCGCCGTTGGCAATGTCCGGATGCCGTATCGTCCAGTCCGCAAAGAATGTCCGCATCTCATCCATGCCGGCTGCCTCCGCCATGAGTGCGGTGATAGCTCCGTGAATATCGGTTTCGCAGACCACCGGAATTCCCTTATCGTTGAGAATCGCATTGGCCGCACAGGGCATGATGCCGAGCTCCGTCTGCAGCGCATTCCAGCATTGGATCGCAGCCGCCTGACAGCCGTACTTATCCACCAGCTGCTCCATCGCCACCGCGAGAGCTGCTACATTTTCCACCTCCTCCGGCTTGATGCGGATTTCCATCTTCTCCTGAATATACCGAAGCGTTTCCCGCATGGCAGCCGCATTTTGCTTTGCTTCCTTCACTGCCTCGGTCAGCTCCGTCATGGGAATCGGCGAAAGCTGGATATTGAACTTTTCCAGCAGCTCGCCTTCATTGCACATGGTGGTCCAGAAATCGAAGGGACGGGTGGAAATCTGCAGAATCCGAATATTGCGGAAGGTCTTCACCACGTTGCATACCGCCAGGAAATCCCGCACGCCGCGCTCAAAAACCGGATCATTCAGACGGCAATTCGTCAGATATGTGAACGGCACCTGAAATCTTCTGAGCACCTTACCGGTGGCAAACAGGCCGCACTGGGTATCACGAAGCCGCACGCCGTCCGACTCCGGCCGCTCATCCAGCGGTCCCCACAGCAGCACCGGCAAGCCCATTTTCTTTGCAAGCCGCGCGCAGAGATACTCTGTACCGAAATTGCAGTGTGCCAGCATGATGCCGTCCACGCCCTCTGCTCTGAATTTTGCCGCAATTTTGTCTACATCCTGATCGTCGTACAGCAGACCTTCCTCGTTGATATCTGTGATATCCACAAAGTCGATTCCCAGCTCACGGAAACGATCCGCCGTCAGCCCTCTGTACTTAATTGCATCCGGTGCACTGAAAATACTTCTTCTCGTGGGAACGAATCCCAGCTTTATCTTTGCCATGTTCCGCCTCTCCTTATCTGTCAGACTTCCTTCATTCTTACCGCCATATACTGCCGCGCACCCATTTTGATGCGAATCTTGCCTTCATATACCTCCGGCAGCTCCTCAACTGTCATGTTCCAGGTATCGATCAGCTCAATCCGGTACTTCTTTCCTTCCGGCAGCGTGTAGTTTCTGTAGAGCGGGCGAAAGAAGCCGTAATAATAAAGGAAGAATTTCTCTCCTTCATGCAGACAGACACTGTCCCAATTCTCCTCATGATTCTCCGGGGTAAGCTTCAGCGGCTCGATGTCCTCCGGCGTCTCCGCCATGATTTTCTTCAGAAAGGCGATTCGGGAAATGCTTTCGCCCGTAAGCTCACCGCCGTGCGACCACCAGATCTGTTCGCCGCGGTCTACGAAGGTCTCGCCGTGCGACAGGTAACCGCCGCGCATGCAGCCCTCCCAGAACCGGCGCGTCTCTTCCTCTCCGGTGAGACAGCCCCAGCCGAAATCAATATTTCCCTCATAGCCGACTTCATCCACAATCACCGGCTTTCTGTACATCTTCCGCCAGTCGGTCACCATCTCTGCCGTCTTGTATACGTCCACTCTCTGCACACTGACGTGAGTAATCCACGGCCGGCTGTAATCATAAAGCGGGATGCAGTTATGAATGGAGCGAAGATGTCCGTAGGGATCATTCTCCATTACCACCCGGGCATAAGTCTCCCAGTCCTTCACCGTCTTCCAGGGCATCAGATCGTACTCATTCGCCATGGACCACCATACATTTTTGTAATGACAAAGCCGTGTCACCACATAGGACAGGTAGAAAATGTCTTCTTCTCTCGTCATCTTGCTGAAGCCCCAGCGATCGTAGGGATGCAGCAGAATGATGTCCGCCTGAATGCCAAGCTCATCCAGCTGCCGGATTCTCTTTTCAAGCTTTTCAAAAAAATCGTTGTTGAATCTTGTCAGATCAAAGCCGTCCTGCACATTTCCCTGAAATGCATAATTCTCCGGATCCGTTGTGTTGTAGGTATAGAACTTCGGAAAGATACACATTCTGATCTTGTTGAATGGCGCCTTTGCAAGGGTTTCCAGGGTTTTCTCCTGCACTGCCTCCGGCTGGTTTACCCAGGCATAACAGGTGGTGCCGAAGGGCTGGTAGCGCGTACCGTCCTCATAGGCAAACTGAAACTCGTCCTCCGTCTCATAGAAATTGACTTCCTTCGGCGAAACCACATCCTTTTTGAGACAGACACGTCCGTGATTGCCGTCTGCTGCCGGCGTACACACGAAGCTTCCTGTCACACCGTCAAGCTCATCATCACTGCTGTACACTTTGTAGGACCATTCACCTTCAGCCCGGGGCATGAAGCGGATGCCGTAGCGTCCGTCTCCCTTATAGAAGCCCTTAGTCACGGTTTTCTCGCAGCCGTTTGTAAATTCAGCCGTCAATCGTATATCCCGGAAGGGATTCCCCTCCCTGCTGCCTGTCAGCTCCAGATCAAATACCTTGTATTTCTCAATATTCATCGTCATGACATTTTCCTTTCCGAAAGGGGAATTTCCCTGTATTTTGCCTTATCCTCTGCTCTTTGCTCTCTTTTCCAGCTCATTTACGATGGTGCCGTATTCCTTATCGAGCTTATAGAAAAGCAGAATCACAAACATTACCGCAAATACCACCACCGGCACATAGAGGAAAATCATGCGGATGCCGTTGATTGCGGAATCCGGCTGTACAGCTGAAGAGCTGACAAATCCGAAGGCCGCCAGAACCCAGCCGAGCACTGCGGAGCCGATACCGGAGCCAACCTTCTGACCGATGGAGTTCGCACTGAAGACGAGACCCTCTGCACGAATACCGGACTGATAATCGTTGTACTCTACGGTATCTGCCAGCATGCCGTACATCACGCCGGAAAGCGCTGCATTGCCGATGCCCTTGACAACAGCTGCTGCATAAAGCACTGCGTAGCTCGTCGGATTCAGAAGAACCATTGCATAGCCGATAAAAGAAATCGCAACGCCGGAGATGGCGATCTTCTGCTTTCCGACCTTACGGATAATGCCAGTGCAAACCGCAAATGCCGCAAAGGAAGCAATGTTCTGGAAGATTGAGAGATTGCCGACCAGACTGTCATCGCTCATGATATAGGTTGCGTAATATACATTTACACCGATGAAGGCATTGACCACACTGTTCAGGAAGAAAATGGCCAGAAGAATCATCCAGTATTTGTTCTTCACGAGGCTCTTGAGGGCTTCCATGATGTTGACATTTTCAACCTTTCCCTCTTTCTCGGCTTCCTCGGTAACCGCTTCCTTCGTTGAGAAGAACACAATCAGGAAGAAGATAATGGCTGCCACGCCGTAGATCAGGAAGGTCTTCTGCCAGGCTGCCGAATCATTGCCGAAGAACTTCACCAGCGGAAGCGTCGCTGCATTCACGACCATGCCGCCGCCGAATGCAAAGACCATCTTGGAAATGTTGAGATATCCGCGTTCCGTCTGGTTCTTGGTCATAAGCGCCGCGAGAGAACCGAACGGCAGGTTGATTGCGGTATAGACAACGGTGACGGCCAGGTTATAGGTCAGGAATGCATAAATGATCTTGCCGGTCGTACCGAAATCCGGTGCAGAGAACATCAGCACCAGTGAAATCGCAAACGGAATGCACCACCACAGAAGCCAGGGTCTTGCCTTGCCGTGCTTGTTGTGCACCTTCTCCATAATGGAGCCGACAATCAGATCACTGACACCGTCCATCAGACGGGAGACCAGCAGAATGGTGCCCACGATGCCGGCGCCCAGTCCCGCAACGTTCGTCAGGAAATAGGTAAAAAAGGAATTTACCGGTGTGTACATCATATTGTTCGCAAAATCGCCGACGCCGTAGCCGATTCGCTCCTTCATATGAAGCGAACGGTTCTCTCCCTCATAAGTCTTCTCAGTACTCATTTTTAATCCTCTCTTTTGGACACATACGGTTTAAAGCAATCAGTGTTTAAACTTCCGGTCGATTCTATTTCTCTTACTTTTAAACTTTTTGCGTCAATTTAAACTTTTCTTGTAAATATTTTTGTTCAAGCGCTCAAACTTTATGGTTGAATATTACCAACCACAGCATCGTATTGCAAGATTTTTTATACGTTTTTTCTCAATTCTCCGTTTTGCACAGTTTAGTTATTGCGTTTATGTTTATTTTTTCGTTTAAACAGCTTTTTCACTTGTTTAATATATTCCGTTTTAAACTTTATTTAAACTTTCTCACAAAAGAAAAAGACCGAACAGGACAATTCAGTCCCATTCAGTCTTCTGTAAGGCTTTGTACTTAACACAGCGCACAACAGCATTATTTATATATTACACTCGGTTCTCCGTAAACCTTCATTTTCATGAAAGTGCCGCTCTGCCGAATTTCACGTTCCAGAAGCTCCATGGCAATCACAGCACGCTCCCCGTGAGGAATTTTGATCTGCGGCAGCTGCACATCCGGAATCAGATAATCCGGAATCTCATCAATTCCCACCGCTTTTACATCTCCCGGTACAGAAATTCCGGCACGCCGCAATGCCGTCAGCACACCGATCGAAATCTGATAATTTTCGAAAACAAAGCCCTGCGGACAGTGATGGTGCAGGAGCCATTTCAGCATATTCTCCGTGATCTCCGGGATGCGGCTGCCAAGGACAACCATGTCATCCTTTTTCGGCATATAATCCTCATCGATCAAGGTATTGCGAAAGGCTTCTCTGCGCCGCGAAAAATTATAAATTTCTTTATCCACCGAAAGATATTTGATTTCTCTGGCACCGGCCTCCTTTAGAAGCTCCATTGCACAGGTCACCGCCTGCACATTATCAATGCAGACGCAGCTGTATCGTCCGTCCTTTACCGCACAGTCATAGAGCACCAGCGGCTTATGAATACGGTCCAGAATCGCTTCATCCTCCGGCAGCATCTCCGTTCCGTGAATAATGACGCCCTCTACAAAGTCCATATTGCACTCAGCAATGATGCTTTCCTTCTCTCCCGCTTCCTCATTCAGGTACCGCAGGCAGTAAAGATATCCCCGTTTTCGTGCCTCCGATTCAAATGTCGCCAGTACCTCCGACCAGAGATCCAGCTCCGGGTCACAGACCACCTGCTTTCGATGATTAATGATCACAACCATGATCAGCTTCGGTCTGTGCACAGCCGGCTGAGTCTTTGCCGCAGTTCCGGCAGCCTCGGATTCCGCATGCGCAGAATCTGTGCCCTCAGCTTCTCCTGCATCCGGCCTTCCCGTACTTGCGGCATTCTCAGTCATCACCGGTCCGAAGGCATTTTCCTGCTGCAAAGTCTCTATGCACGCCAGCACCTCCTGTTTCGTCTTTTCACTGACGCCGGGTTTATTGTTTACCGCAAGCGAAACCGTGGCCTTCGAAATGCCCAGTCTTCTTGCGACCTCTACCATCTTGATCTTCATATTTTTGTCTTCCTGTTGTTGTAATGTTTAGCGTTTCATCAACGATTTATGCTTTTTTAACGCTTTTAAACACTGCTTCTAAACATTTATACTATATCACACAGGAAGATTTCGCTTCAAGCCGCAGCATGTGTTTTCCGGTTCCGCAGAGATTTCACAGTCGCCGAAAATATATTCGGACTTTTGTTTTTTTCTGTGTTATAATGCTTTTAAAGATATTTGGAGCAAAAGTTCTTTTGGCTTCAATAATACACGACATGAATTGTTACGTGATGTGTCGTTTCAGAAAGGAGGGCTTTATGCCGCTGCCGAAAATGAAATTCTATACCTCAGAGGATTACTGGAGTCTGCCGGAAGGCACACGCGCAGAGCTGATTGACGGCGTGCTCTACGATATGGCACCGCCGAGCCGGATCCACCAGGAACTGGTTATGGGTCTGTCTAATGCGCTTTTCAATCACATTCGCAACAACCACGGTCCATGTCGCGTTTATCCCGCGCCCTTTGCCGTGAATCTCGATGCCGATGACAAAAACTGGGTGGAGCCGGACATTTCGGTAATTTGCGATTCCTCGAAGCTGACCGACCGCGGCTGCACAGGCGCACCGGATCTGGTCATGGAGATTGTCTCCCCGTCCAGCCGCAGAATGGACTACAGCATCAAATGTGCTCTCTATTCCCAGTCCGGCGTTCGTGAATACTGGATTGTTGATCCCGCAAAAGAAAAAGTCGTTGTCTACTGCTATGAGCAGGATGACGACCCTTCTCTCTATACCTTTGATGCGGATATCCCGGTCGGCATCTATCCGGGCCTCACAATTCGAATCAGAGATTTGCTTTGATCCTTGAGACAAAGAAGAATTGGTTAGCAACCACATCTCCACCTGAAATATGGCCAAGGGCACCGCATAACTGCGGTGCCCTTGGCCAACACACTATATAGAGAAACAGACAAACTTCTGTATTCGCCGTACTTAGCGGACCTTCTCGATGGTCTCCAGCAGATAATCTGTGAACTCTGCTGCGGAAGCATCCTCTACCTGAGTAGTTACCACTAGCTTTCTTTCGGTAACTGTGCAGATATCCAGTGCCTCTTCCAGAATCTCCTTGCGGTCTGCGTAACCGATATGCGCCATCATCTGGCCCATAGCACGGATCAGAGAGCAGGGATCTGCGTACTCGCCTCTTCCATGGCTCATGAGGTACGGCGCTGTACCATGAATAGCCTCAAAGAGTGCATACTGATTTCCAATGTTGGAGGAGCAGGCTGTGCCCAAACCGCCCTGATGCTCAGCAGCCACATCGGTTACGATATCTCCGTAGAGATTCGGCAATACAACAACCTCAATACCCTTGTTGAACTCCGGATCCAGCATCTTCGCTGCCATAGCATCCACGAGGCGCTCCTGAATCTCAATATCCGGATACTCCTCGCCGACCTTGCGGACAGCCTTAATGAAGTTGCCGTCTACAAGCTTCACGATATTGCCCTTGGTCACGATGGTCACATTGTGCTTGCCGTTCTTTCTGGCAAACTCAAAGGCAGCTCTGGCAATTCTCTCGCCGCCCTGTGCCGTCAGCACCTTGAAGTCAACGGCCAGGTCATCATTAACCTGAATGCCCTTGTTGCCCCAGATGTACTCACCCTCGATGTTCTCACGGAAGAAGGTCCAGTCAATGCCCTTCTCCGGAATCTTGATGGGACGAACCGCAGCGAAAAGGTTCAGTCCGCGGCGCAGCAGGCTATTGGCAGATACCAGGTTCGGGTACGGGTCACCGGCTCTCGGGGTAACAAAGGGTCCCTTCACCAGCACATCGCACTTCTTGCATTCCTCAAACACCTCATCCGGGAGCGACTGCATTTTCTCCACACGATTCTCGATGGTCATGCCCTCGATCTCACGAATCTCCACGTGTCCGGAAGCAATCTCGTCCTTCAGCAGCGCATTCACCACACGCAGCGCCTGCTTCATGATGATGGGGCCAATGCCGTCGCCCGGCAGGATACCAACCACAATATGATCCAGCTTGGAGAAGTCCTTCACCACATTGTCCTTCTTCATCGCTTCGATTCTCGCATACTCACCGCGAATCAGCTCACCGAACTTCTCTTCCGCGATCTTGATTTCTTCTTCCATTCCCATTTTTAATCTCCTATTCCGCCTTTCGACTTCGACTCGTTCTGCAGCGCACTTCTCTGCCAGCCCTTTATAGACTATCCAGAAGCGTTTCGACCTTGTTTTGGAGGATTTATTTATTCTATCCTCTGATGTCTTCATTATAGGAGTGCCGAATTCATAAGTAAAATATATAATTCAGCATGGGGCTCATATAGGAATTTCTATCGCATTTACACCAGCAGCATCAGCAGCGGTGCCGTAATGAGCGACATCAGTGTGGTGGAGATAATGCAGCGAGACGCGAAGCTTTCATCCGCACCGTACTGTGCCGCGAGTAATGCCGCAGTACTGCCCGCCGGCATTCCCGTAAGGATCAGAGACACACCGCTGAGCAGCGGATCGAAGTGCAGCAGCTTCATGACAACCAGCGCCACCAGCGGCAGGAAAATGAGACGAACCGCTGCCAGATAGAAGATCGCCGGCTCCAGCAGCTCCTTCCAGGCCACACCCACCAGCATGCTGCCGATGATCATCATGGACAGCGGTGAGGTAATGCCGCCGATTTTTCCGATGGCGGTATCCAGAAAGGCCGGGAACGGAAAATTCAGAATCCGACGGGCGAGTCCCAGATAAACGGTGATAATGCAGGGATTCAGCAGAATATTCTTCACCTTCGTCTTGAAATCCGACTCCGTAAAAATCGAGAGTCCCGCCGTCCACATCATGATCCGGTTCGGAATGATAAAAATGGACGCATACAGCAGTCCCTCATCGCCGAAAACGCCCTGCACCAACGGCATGCCGAGGAAGCCGGAATTGTTCACGAGCGTTGTGTACTCCAGGATCTTCCGCTTCTCCTCCGGGAACATATTGTAAATAAATTTTCCCAGAGTAAAGGACAGCAGGGCAATGCAGGCGGCCACCACAAACGCCATCGCCGTCTTCTTTAGAATCTCCGGCGTCAATACCCGGTTGAACGAATTGAAAATCATGCACGGCAAACTGATCTTCAGCACCAGACTCGTCAGCTTCTGCTTCACGCTGTCCGTGATGATCCCCTTTTTCTTCGCATAGACCCCGGCAAAAATATAGACAAAGAGCACAAGCTGAGAATTCAGCATACTGATAAAACTGGACATATGGGCTCCTTCCTAATTGTTGTAAATCGCACGCAACAGTTCCTGAACATAGGAAAGCTCCGGCATAGGATCCAGAGACAGCCATTTTTCATTTACCGGCTCACTCATGGAGACAGCTCTAGACAAAAAACGATTCCTAATGAAAATATCCGCAGAAGCCCCACGAATGCTGATAGCCAGCTTCCCAGGTGTATAGCCACGCAGCTTTTTCAGAAGACGGTAAAAATCATCTCCCGGGCGGACAGCATTATCCTCTGCTGCATAGACATACATTCCTTCATCCAAAAAAGGAGCTTCCTCTGCTGACAAGAGACGGAGGGCAGGATGCTGTTCCAGAAAAGCTTTCCGCATGGGCATGGGGATCACATCCTGATCCCAAATACGAAGATCCATCCCGCTATCCTCCGGCAAGGTGAAATGCATCCAACAGCCGCAATTTATGAACGTACGCTTCTTTCCCTTTTCCGTCAGCTGATAAGACTCCGCAAATGTGGCATCGCTAAGCTGCACAGGATAGCTTCCCTGTTTTCCCTGTAGGCCCCAATAGAAGCCGACTTTATCCGCTCCTGCATCCACCGGTAGCAGTTCCGCCTTCGTCACCATTTCCATGTTAATGCCGGCGCTGCCCCTCTCCTCTGCCGGTGCCGCTCCGAGCTTTTTCTCCAGCGTACATGCCAGATTGCCGGCAGTGCACTGCTTCGTGTATTTTTTTTGCAGCTTCCTAAGATACAACAGCTGATACAGTACAGCCAACAGAAGAATCACCAATCCAACATAACGATTCCAGAAGATTCCGACTGCCGCAAAAATGAGAATACCGATCATCGCAAATACACTCATTTTATAACGCTTGTACATTCCCTGCAGCTCTTCCGCCGCCTTCTTTGCTTCCATACTTGCCTCCCGAAAAACAGATTGTGTGGATAATTATACAATATAGGAAAAAGGGATGTACAGACCGGCCGTACATCCCTTTTCTTTCAGCGCTATCAGATTTTCTGATACCTTGCCCGACACTTCCGCCAAAGGCATTTTCCTGTTGAAAACTCAGGCCGCATTCTCCTTCTTATGCTTCCGGTCATAAATCTACACCGGCTTTTTTCAGAATCATTTCCAGCCTTTCCATATCTTTTGCAGAAACGCTGTTGCTCTTCTTAATAGACTTCCAGGTTTCTAAGAAAATTTCCGGTGCTCTGCCCTTGAATACCGGCAAGCCCTTCATCTCAGCAAAGTCCACGGCTGCTGCGAAGCAGCATACATTAGCCTCTGTCGGCTCAGCTTTTGCTTTCAAAGCATACTGCATTTCCCAATAAGGATGCATTCCCTTAAACGCCCGGAATGCGTAAACGCCAGCTGCAAAATCCAAGAGAAATGCCGCACCCGCAATCGTCAATTCTCTAACACTAAAGAAAAAAATCAGAAAAAACACAAGTGAAAGGATAATAAAAAAATAGCAGGTACCTATATTCTTTCGATTTTTCTCATATTCCTTTTTCACAACGACCTGGTAATCTGAATACTTCATATGTTCCTTATTCTTTAAGCAAAATCTGCCTGACAATAAACACACTCGCCATCCTTAAACGTCATCTGTGGAACAAAGACTTGATGACCGATAAATGCGTGGTTCGCAAGATCTGTATACGACATTTCTTTTTTCTTATGCTTCAGAATAACAATATCCGCTGTCGTGCCCTCTGCCATAGAGGCCAACTCAGGCATTCCGATCAACTCTGCCGGCTTCTTTGTTGCACAATCGAGTACGTCCTGCCAATCCATGCCAAAGTCCACAAACTTAGACAAAATTCTCGGCAGAGAATGCAAAGGCTGAAGGAAGCAACTGGAAGAATTGATATCGCTACTGATCACATCCGGTACGAAGCCCTGTTTGATGGACGCCTGACATACCTCCAGATCAAAATTGCTTCTTCCGTTGCATGCATCAAAAAGTACGCCTCGCTTTCTCGCCTCCAGCAGGCCTTCCAGAACCTTGCCATCCTCTCCTATGCACGTATGATCCTTTCCTTGGTAAATGTGACAAATCACATCACCGGGTCGAAGCCAGCTTGCCAGCTTATCCAGAGCAACCGGACAATCTGTCACATGCACCACCACTCTTGTTCCCGCTTTTTCTGCAATTTCAACTGTACGTCGAACGGAAGCCTCTACCTGATCCGCCTCAATGATACCATGGGAAATTCTGGTTTTTAACCCCTTAAGATTATCTGGATACTTTTTAAAAAGTGCCAGGATCTTTTCCTCATCCATCAATGCCGGGTTCAGATTTTCTGGATATTGATTATTGGATTGTCCGCCCGAGGCTGCCAGTAAAAGATTCAGAAAACGAACCTGTGCATTCGACACTAGCGTGCGATACACATGCTCGTACATTCCAGTTCCGGCTGTTCCGCCATCCACTACCGTAGTGATGCCACTGCAGAACGAGACCACATCTGCCTGAACACCGCCTTCAGATGCGCCTCGCATATAGTGCACATGGTAGTCAATCAGTCCCGTTGTAACAATGCATCCCTCCGCATCAATCACCTGACGATATGATTCGCTTTCAGAAGGCGCTGCTATTTTGCCGTTTACCAAGGCAATATCACCCTTCCACGTCTTATGCTGTGCCGGGTCATAAATTGTTCCGTTTTTGATCAAAAAATTCATCATTCATCCTCCGAACAAAGTTCATTTCTAAAAATGGAGAGGCATTTCTGCCTCTCCATCTGAGCTGGTTTTCAAAATGCCTTATGCTCTTGCTGCATCTACAGCGTCCAGGAAGCCCTGGACTACATCCTCGCCCAGATCATCCTTAACCATATCATATACAACCTGTGCCTTCTCTCTCAGAACAGCCAGATCATCTTCGCTGAACTGTACGATCTCACAACCTGCGTCCTCAACAGTCTTCTTATCCTGCTCAATGGACTCACTTGCAACGCCCTTAGCATACTCTGCTGCTTCAGCTGCACACTCATCAAGCAGTGCCTTTGTGTTGTCAGGAAGACTCTGATACAAATCATTATTCATGAAGAACACAATGATGTGACCTACATGGTTGGTCTCTACAACATACTTCTGAACCTCCTGCAGGTTATTGCCTACAATGTTCATGTACGGATTCTCCTGTCCGTCAACAGTACCCTGCTGCAGACCCATAAACAGCTCATTGAGCTGCATCGGAACAGCAGAAGCACCGATGGCATTCCAGTAAGCAATGTGATACTTGTTCGTCATAACACGAATCTTCTGGCCTGCAAGATCTGCAACAGAGCTTGTCGGTACATTGGTGGTCAGCTCACGGAAACCTGCATCGGAGAATGCCAGCATGTGGATGCCGGATGCCTCACAATACTCATTGATCTGTGTCTTAGCATAATCACTATCCAGGAAATTTCTCATGTGATCAATATCATCGAATACATTCGGCATATCGAACAAAGCCATCTCCTTAACGAAGTCAGTCAGATCGGCGGTCATACCTGTAACCATCTCAATAGATCCAGATACACAAGCCTCATCCTGCTCTGTGGTATTAGCCAACTGTCCGCCCGGATACAGTTCAATATTAATGCTGCCATTTGTTTTCTCTTTTACAAGATTTGCGAAATACTCTACCATCTTGTAGTTAGTTGTAGTCTCTGACACAGTCATAGCCAAATTCCAGCTGTAATCACCATAATCCTCTGAGCTGGTTGCTGCCTCTGTGCTGTCCTCTGCCTTTGCTTCTGCGGCAACAGCGGTTGTAGTGCTGCTTGCTGTGCTGGAAGAACCGGATGAACATGCGGCAAGGCTCATTGCCATAGCGCCAGCCAATACAACTGATAATGCTTTCTTCATAATAATCTTCTCCTTACTTTAAAATAATTTTTATTTGCTACTCTATTTTATCCCAATACGGACGGAAGCCACATGCTCAGTCCCGGTACATACACAATCAATGCCAGGCAAATCAGGA
Organism: uncultured Lachnospiraceae bacterium; assembly: GCA_964548305.1. Taxonomy (GTDB): domain Bacteria; phylum Bacillota; class Clostridia; order Lachnospirales; family Lachnospiraceae; genus Oribacterium. The sequence continues at coordinate 1,257 of CAZJQX010000012.1, read as the reverse complement.
ATGCAATCAGGAACGGCACTGTTGCCTTGGCGAGCTTCAGCAAAGGAATATTTGTCATGCCGGAAGCAACAAACAGGTTAATGCCCATCGGCGGTGTAACCATACCCATTGCCAGGTTGCAGGTCATGAAGATACCGAGATGAACAGGATCTACGCCGAGAGCAGTAGCAATCGGCAACATGATCGGCGTCAGGATCATGATGTTCGGGATGTTGTCAATAATCATACCGCAAACAATCATGATCAAGTTCATCAACAGAAGAACCATAAACTTATTGTCTGTCGCTGCCAGCACCATCTTGGAAATCGACTGCGGATACTTCAGAAGTGTCATGGATTTTGCAAATGCAGAAGCCGAAGCAATTACGAACAGGATGTTGACATATGTCTTGGAACCAGCCATGAAAATCTTGGGGATATCCTTGATCTTAATGCTCTTGTAAACAAAGATGCAAACCAGGAATCCGTAGATAACGGAGATAACTGCTGCCTCTGTCGGAGAGCAGATACCTGAATAAATGCATCCAAGGATGATCACCGGTGTCATCAATGCGAAAAAGCTCTCCTTAAACAGCTTCACAAATCCTTTTTTATGAATCTCATTGTAGTTCTCTAACAGCTTGGCCTTGTCCTCGCCGTTCTTTTTGCAGTAATAATAGCAGTATGCCATCAGTGCAAATCCAATCAGACATCCGGGAATAATACCCGCAATAAAGAGTGCAGAAGGTGATGCATTTGCCGCCGCTGAGTAAACAATGTACGAAATAGACGGCGGAATGATAACGCCCAGCGCACCGGCCACAGTTACAATGGAAGCAGAGAATACAATGTCATATCCCATATTCACAAGGAATGGAATCGTCATTGATCCTACAGCTGATACAGTTGCCGGAGATGAACCGGAAATTGCAGCATAGAACATACATGTAACAACCACTGCGCAAGGAAAACCAGCTGTCTTATTACCAATGAAGTAGCCGAAGAACTCAAAGAGCTGCTTCGAAATACCTCCTTCAGCCATAATCATGCCAGATACCATGAACAGCGGAACGGCAAGAAGTGTAAAGCTGTTCATACCAGAGAACATTGCTCTCGCCACATCAATAGCGCCGTAGTTTATTGTTCCCATCATTCCCGGAATCACTGACATCAATCCGAAAACCGCACCAACCGGAAGGCTGATCACCAGGAAAATCGCCAGAAGAATAAAGAATAATCCGATTGTCATTTTTCTTCCTCCTTACCAGTTACATCCAA
>CAZJQX010000011.1:14054-39185 GCA_964548305.1 uncultured Lachnospiraceae bacterium | reverse complement strand
CAATGCAGTTGATGCCTTAGCGGCGAGCGTATCAAGGGCTTTGCGTTAGCAAAGCCTCCCTTGCTTATAATCAACTGGAGGCAGCGCATGCAGAATATGTATCTTCATGGCGGCGATGTTTATCGGCGGCCGGTGGAACTGGATTTCTCCATCAATGTAAATCCCTTCGGTATGCCGGAAGCTGTGCGGCAGGCGGCCATGGAGGGCGTGCGGCAGTCGGAGCGTTATCCGGATTGGGCGGCGGAGAAGCTGTGTCGGGCGGCGGCAGAGCGTTTTCAACTGCCGGTATCCGCTGTGCTTCCGGGAAACGGGGCGGCGGAGCTGATCTATGCGCTGACCTCGGCCCTCCGGCCGCGGCGGGGCTTTGTTCTGGCCCCGGGATTTATGGAATATGAACAGGCCCTAGCTGCGCAGAAGGCACGAGTCTACCGGATCCCGCTGCGGGAGGAAGAGAATTATCAGCCGGATGTTTCTGAAATACTGACAGCCCTGGATGAAATGGGAGAGGAGGATCTGCTTTTTCTTTGTAATCCCAACAATCCGACGGGCACGGTACTGCCGCGGGAGCAGCTTCTGTTGATTCTTGAGAAGGTGGAGCAGAAAAACGCTTATCTGATCATGGATGAGTGCTTTCTGCCTTTCCTTTTGGAAGAGGAAGCGCTGACACTGGTGCCGTGGCTCACGTCACATCCGCGGCTCTGTATTCTCCGGGCGCTGACGAAAATCTATGCCATGCCGGGGCTTCGGCTGGGACTTCTTCTCAGCGGCAACGAGGAGCTTATTCATCGGATCCGGCAGCAGCTGCAGCCCTGGAACGTGTCCGTTCCGGCCCAGCTGGCGGGGGAGAAGGCATTTTCCCAGAAGGACTATGTAGAAAAAACGAAATGGTACATCGCCGCGGAGCGGGCATGGCTCGTTGAGGAGATGCGCCCGCTTTGCGAGAAGGTCTTTCCGGGGGCCGGTAACTTCATCTTTTTCCGGGCGGACCCGGCGCTGGGACCGGGACTTCTGGAGCGGGGCATACTCATTCGGGACTGCAGCAGCTTCGCGGGACTTCGAAAGGGAGACTATCGTATCTGTGTGGGAAAGCATGAGGACAATCTGACAGTACTGGAAAGGTGGCGCGAATGGCAAAATCCATCATGATTCAGGGCACCATGAGCAATGCGGGAAAGAGCCTCATTGCAGCGGGGCTGTGCCGGATCTTTCATCAGGACGGCTACCGGGTGGCGCCCTTTAAATCGCAGAATATGGCGCTTAATTCCTTCATCACAAAGGAAGGGCTGGAAATGGGCCGGGCCCAGGTGGTGCAGGCGGAGGCCGCCGGCATTGAACCCTCGGTGCTGATGAACCCCATTCTGTTGAAGCCCACCACGGATGTGGGCTCCCAGGTCATCGTGAACGGCCGTGTGCTCGGCAATATGAAGGCGCGGGAGTACTTTCGATTCAAAAAGCAGCTGGTGCCTGAGATCATGGCGGCCTATCGTCGGCTTTCTGCGGAAAATGACATTATCGTCATCGAGGGAGCGGGGAGTCCGGCGGAGATCAACCTGAAGCAGGAAGACATCGTGAACATGGGGCTTGCGAAAATGACGGATTCCCCGGTGCTGCTGGTGGGGGACATCGATCCGGGCGGGGTCTTTGCGCAGCTGATCGGCACGCTGGTGCTGCTGACAGAGGAGGAGCGGGAGCGCGTGGCCGGACTTGTCATCAACAAGCTCCGGGGGGATCCCACCATTCTGACGCCGGGACTGCAGGAGCTGGAGCAGCGTTCCGGAAAGCCGGTGCTGGGTGTGGTGCCGTATCTTTCGGTGGACATCGATGCGGAGGATTCTCTGAGTCCGGCCCTGCAGCAGCATGCCCTGCAGGCGGGAGCGCAGGTGGACATTGCCGTGCTGCGTCTGCCGCACATTTCCAATTTCACGGATTTTCAGGCGCTGACGTTGCTGGACGGGGTGTCGCATCGCTATGTATCGCAGCTGTCGGAGCTTGGGGAGCCGGACCTTGTGATTTTGCCGGGAACGAAGAGTACCATGGCAGACCTTCGCTGGCTTCGCACGAGCGGTCTCGCGGCGGGCCTTCTGCGGCTTTCGGACAGGGGCTGTCTCATTCTCGGCATCTGCGGCGGCTATCAGATGCTGGGGACGGTGTTGTACGACCCGGAGGGCGTGGAATCCGCTGACGGCACTTCCAGGGCAATGTCTTCGGGCGGAGAGCCGGGCTTGGGCCTGCTGCCTATGGAAACGCTGTTTACAGGAGAGAAGCGGCGCACCCGGGTCGATGGACAGGTGCTGCAGTTGCCGGAGAATTCGGCTTGGGCAATGCTTTCCGGTGCACAGTTTTCCGGCTATGAAATTCATATGGGCAGAAGCACGGACAACGGCACAGGGGAAGCGTTGGCAGGCTTTGCCTGCCTGCGGGATGAGGTGCAGGATGCGGAAAGCACAGACGGCGCGGTTTCCGGTAATGTACTTGGCACTTATGTGCATGGATTGTTTGACCATGAGGATTTCCGGGAACGGCTGAGAAGCCTGTTGTTCCGGCGGAAGGGACTGGATCCGGCAGCGAAGGGCTCCGGGATCGGTTACAGGGAATATAAGGAGCAGCAGTATGAGCTCCTGGCGGCGCATCTGAGAAAGAGCTTGGACATGGAGCGGATTTATGGCATCATGGGGCTGAAGGGGCCTGTGGACTGAAGGAGAGGAAAATCGTGCGGATTGTGCTTTTGCGGCATGGGAAAACCCGGGGAAATGAAGAGCATCGATACGTAGGCAGGACGGATGAGCCTCTGACGGCTGCAGCCCGGGAGATGATTCTTGAAAGCCGGACGGATTTTTGGCGGGATGTGCTTCAGTTGGCGGCAGAGCAGATCGAGGCTTTGTCAATGAAAGAAAGCACAGATGGGGCGGGGCCTTTGACTGAGTGTCCTGCACCGTCCTGTCTGACGCTTTGGGTCAGCCCTTTGCAGCGGGCCAGAGAAACGGCAGCACTGCTCTGTCCGGGGCTTCCGCAGCAGATTATACCGGATTTCCGGGAAATGAACTTCGGCCGCTTTGAATATCGGAATTATGCCGAGCTGATGGCGGATCCGGCAAGTGCCGGGAGCTACCAGAGCTTTATTGACAGCGGCGGTACCAGCGCTTTTCCGGAGGGCGAGAGTCGGGAGGATTTTTCTGCGCGGGTTTGCCGGGCGTATGAGCACCTGCTGCCGGGGCTGTTTACGAATGGTGCTGAATCGGCGGACGGAATGGATCGTTTCCCGGCGTCGATGGAGGGACCTGGACACGAAGATGCGGAAAAAACACTGTTGATCGTGGCCCACGGTGGCACAATCATGGCACTGTTGGAGCGCTTCGGTCTGCCAAAGGCAGATTATTTCCATTGGCAGTGTGCCTGCCTTGCGGGCTTTTCCGGGGAGCTCACGGCGAATGGAAGCATTTCTGGAATTTGCGGCTGTCGGCTCGGCAACGAAAAAGGAGGCAGAGGATGATTTCCATATATCATGGTGACGGCAAGGGCAAAACCACGGCAGCGGTAGGTCTTTCTGTGCGGGCGGCAGGAAACGGGATTCCTGTGCTTTTTATGCAGTTTCTGAAGGACGGAAGCTCCGGGGAGATCCGGATGCTGCAGCAGCTGGGAATCGAAACGAGACATGCACCCCGGAATTACGGCTTCAGCTTCCGTATGACAGAAGAGCAGAAGGCGGATACGCGGGAAATGTATCTTGCAATGCTGGAGGAGGCAGCGGCCTTCGCTGCCGGACATTCTGCTGCGGAGTGCGCGGCGTGGGGCGAGCAGCAAAATAAACATACGGCAGCAAAGCCTACATTGCCAAAGTCGGAATTGGATGTGAATTCTGCTGTGGACGGGGAGCTGGATGAAAACGGCAATCCGCGGGTGCTGCGTCTCGTCGTATTGGATGAGGTACTGCATGCACTCCGGGCAGGGCTTTTGCCGGAGGAGAAGCTGCTGGCGCTGATGCAGCAGATGGATGTGCACACAGAGCTTGTGCTGACGGGACAGAATCCGTCGGAGGCAGTTCTTTCCTGCGCCGACTACATTACCGAAATGCGGAAGGAGAGGCATCCCTATGACAGGGGCGTGTTGTCCAGAAAGGGAGTGGAATTATGAACCATTTACCGGAGAAAATTCTGCCGGCGGATATCGAAAAGCGAAGCTTTGAAATAATCACGGAGGAGCTGGGAGAACGGGCGCTAACGCTGCCGGCGGACCTAGCGCCTGTCGTGAAGCGGGTAATCCACACCACGGCGGATTTTTCCTATTATGACACGCTGTGCTTTTCGGAAAATGTTGTGCCGAAGCTGCGGGAGGCCATCAAGGCCGGAGCCTGCATCGTGACGGACACGGAAATGGCGAAATCCGGCATCAACAAGAAAAGGCTTCAGCAATATGGCGGCGAGGTGTTCTGCTTTATGAGTGATCCAGTGGTGGCGGAGGAAGCGAAACAAAGAGGCGTGACCCGGGCCTGCGTGTCCATGGAGCATGCCGCGGCCCTTGAAAAGCCGCTGATTTTTGCGGTGGGTAATGCGCCCACAGCGCTGATTTCCCTTTATGAGCTGCTGCAGAACGGCTTTCGGCCGCAGGGCATTATCGGTGTGCCCGTGGGCTTTGTAAATGTTGTGGAGGCCAAGGAGCTGATCCTTTCGCAGAATGACGTCCCGTATATTGTGGCCCGGGGACGAAAGGGCGGCAGCAATGTGGCGGCTGCCATTGTGAATGCCCTGGTCTATGGGATTGCGTGAGCGCAAAGCGCGCAGCAATCCGTGTATCATAATATGTAATTGTTTAGCACCACCGAAAAAAGCAGTGAATCGGAGAGCGGAGCTTGCTCAGTGAAATGATTATATGTTTTTTGTGGCTAAACAGTTGCCATTATATCAGAAACGGAGAACCGTGCTATGACATCAAAAACATCATTGCGGTATAAGCTGCGGAAGCTGCTGCGGGAGCGGCAGTGGCCGCTGGCACTGGGCCTTCTGCTGTATTTTCTGCATCACGTGGTGGGCGTATTTTTGTCTCTGTCCGGTATCGGGACGGCAGGACGGGCGGATGACATCAGTGATGCGGTACTGCAAAGTCGTAAGCTGGGCGTACTCAGTGATCTCTTCGGCTGCGGCAATCTCGCAACCGTGTTTGCCGTGATCCTCGGCGTGGTTCTTGCGGTGCAGGGCTTTGCTCATCTCAATGACCGGCGAAGAATCGATCTTTATGATGATGAACCCGCCGAGAGAAGAAGACATTTTCTTGCGGTTATCGGGGGAAGCGTTCTGATTTTTCTCCTGTGCAGTTATTCCATGAAGCTGTTGGGCTTGCTTGCGGCTTTCTGCATGCGGGCCATGAGCCCCGGACTTCTGCTGACGGCCCTGTACCAGGGCTTCCGGGACTTCTGTCTTTTTCTCGGCATCTACGGCCTGACGACATTGGCCATGATGTTCTGCGGCAATGTGCTGACCGCACTGCTGAGCACGGGCGTTCTAATGACGGCGGAATTCGTGGCCCGGCTGCTGCGGAATGAGCTGCGGTCCGTCTTTTATCAGACTGCTTATGACCTGGGAAACGGCGGAGGCCTCCGGGTACTGAGCTCGCCCCTTTACTACTACACCATGGGGCAGGATGCCTTTTCGGATACCCGGGTGATCTTTGACAGCTATGGCTATGAGATGACGATGGAGCGGGTCTGGCAGTACGTCCGGCTGAGTCTGGGCTGGGATCTTCTGGGTGTCCTGCTGGCGCTCGGTTTTCTGCTTCTGGCCTATCTTGCTTACCGGAAACGACCTCGTGAGGCAGCGGGCTGCAGCGTGCTGTTCCGGCCGGTACAGATTGCGCTGAAGCTGACAGTTTCGGTACTGGGCGGTCTGTGCACAGGCTGTTTTGTCTATCATTATCTGGGCAGCTACCGGGGACGGCAGGAAATCCTGATTACACTTCTCCTGATTGCGCTCCTCGCGTTTCTTCTGGGCTGTCTTATGGAGGTGATTTACAATCGGAGGCTGCGCGCCGTCTTCCGACATGCCCGGGAGCTGATGCCCTGCATTCTGCTGGCAGTTCTGGCTTATTCTTATTACTGCTTCGATTTGTCCGGCTATGACCGCTATGTGCCGAAGAAGGAGGAGCTGCTGTCTGCGCAGCTTTTCCTGGACGACGGCAGCCATGCCTCGGAGACCGGCGGTTATCTGGACCAGGCCGCGTATATACGGCAGGCGTCAGAGGAAGCAGATGATGAGGTGACCGATGCGTTGCTGCAGATCGCGAGGACCGGCATGCAGTATACAAGGACTCTGGATGCAAATCTGGATGAGGGCTGCCGTGTGAATGTGCTTTATACGCTGAAGAACGGAAAGCAGAGGACGCGGAGCTTTGTGGTGCCGATGGACATTGATGCCGGTCTCATGGATACGGTGATCGGCAGCGACAGCTATCGGCGTGCGGCATGGCAGCTGTCGGGCTATCCTTTTGAGGAGGGCCACGGTGCGTATACGAAGCTTTGCTATTATGTGGATTATGATAATGCTTACAACGGCGACAGATGTATTCAGGGCAGTGACACGCTCCTCGCAGAATTCCGGGAGGCCTATGAGAAGGATATGCAGCAGTACAGCTTCTCCTTTGCCCGTGAGAATTACGCCATCGGCAGGATTGCGCTGAAGGGGGATCAGGCACCGAAGGATGCCTATCCCGGCTCTGTGAAGATGGGCTATGCGGGAAGCTACGCCGAATTTGAAAAGGATTATAAAAACCGGAGCGGTGTCTGGCGGGATGATTGTATCCATTACAGCGGATATACGATTTATTATGAGGTCTATCCGAGCTACACCAACACCGTTGCCTTTCTCGAAAAATACGGACTGTATCTTCCGGCAGTGCCGGCAGCTTCGGAAATTCAGAAGGCAGAGGTACGGAGAACAGGGACGGATGGAAATGATGAAACCAGCGTCACCACGGATCAGGATGATATTGCGGAGCTGCTGCCGAACCTGATACCCCGGGAGTATAACGGCCAGTTCCATACGGCGGATCAGTTTGACAGCCGGTATGCAGTGCATCTTGAGCTGAAGCTCTGGGAAAGCGACGTTGAAGCCGCAGATGAGATATGGCCGGCGACATCGAGAGAAGCGGATTATTGTTATCCGGTGGGCAAGATGGCAGATATCGTGACAGAAGAATACAGGAAATAAAGAAGGCTTTGCTTAACGCAAAGCCTTTTATACGCCAAACGATGGGGCAAACAGTTACAGCTTGGTAAATACGCTGTCGCAGAATCGTACGGTGGCCATGGCGTCCTTGGCGTAGCAGTCGGCACCGATCTGGTCGGCATACTCCTGCGTCATGACGGCACCGCCAACAACCACCTTGGTATCCGGCTTTGCGATGCGAAGCTGCCGGATGGTTTCCTCCATGCTGACCACAGTGGTGGTCATGAGGGCGGAGAGGCCAACCACCGGCACATTCTGTGTAATGGCGGTTTCCACAATGGTTTCCGGCGGCACATCCCGGCCGAGGTCAATGACATCGAAGCCATAGTTCTCCAGCATGACCTTCACGATATTTTTGCCGATGTCGTGAATATCTCCCTTTACGGTGGCGAGAATTACCTTGCCCTTCAGTTCTCGGGGCGCGCCGCTCATGGATTCCTTCACCACCTCAAAGGCGGCCTGCGCGGCCTCTGCTGCCATGAGAAGCTGGGGCAGGAAGAGCGTGCCCTGCTCGAATTCCTTGCCGACCACATCCAGCGCCGGAATCAGACTCTCGTTTACCACGTCAAGTGCGGCCTTTTCCTTCAGGGCTTCCCGGGTGGCGGCTGCAGCCTGACCGGCGATGCCTCGCTTGATGGCGTCGAAGAGCGACAGATCCTGGCTGCTCCCGGCAGCAGAACCGCTGACATTACCCTCCTTTGTCACCGTCTGCGTTCCCTTGTAGTTCTGGTAGGCAGTGATGAAGCCTGCAAAGTTCGGGTCCCGGTTGGTGAGGGCCAGATAGGAGCGGAAGGAGCGCATCATGGCCTCGTTGTTGGGGTTAATGATGGCACAGGAGAGGCCGTCCTGCATAGCCATGGTGAAGAAAGCGGAATTCACGATTTCCCGGGCTGGAAGACCGAAGCTGATGTTGGAGACGCCCAGAATGGAGTGCCCCTTCAGCTCGTCCCGCACGCGCCGGAGGGTTTCCAGTGTCACGAGGGCTGAGCCGGGATCCGAGGATACGGTCATCGCCAGTCCGTCTATGACAATGTCTTCGGGCCGAATGCCGTACTTCGCCGCTTCTTCGTAGATATGACGCGCGATGCGGATGCGGTCATCGGCATTGTCGGGGATACCGGCCTCATCCAGGGCCAGGGCAACCACCACGCCGCCGTATTTCTGCACCAGCGGGAAGACCGCATCCATGGACTCCTGCTTGCCGTTCACGGAGTTGATCATGGCTTTGCCGTTGTAGCGGCGGAGGGCAGATTCCAGCGCCTCGAGATTGGTGGTGTCCAGCTGCAGGGGCAGGGCGGTAATGCTCTGCAGCTTCTGCATAACCTCGGTGAGCATGGCGGTTTCGTCGATTTCGGGAAGGCCGACATTGACATCCAGTGCATCCGCACCGGCGCTTTCCTGCTCCAGTCCCTGGGAGAGAATGTAGTCGATGTCGTGGCTGCGGAGCGCTTCCTTAAACTTCTTTTTGCCCGTGGGATTGATGCGTTCGCCCACAATGATGGGCCGGGGGCCGATTTCCACGCACTGGGAGAAGGAGGAAATGACGGAGCGATGCTTTTCGGTCACCTTTTTCGGCTTCGGCAGCAGGGCGGTTACCTTCCGAATGGTTGCCCGGATGTATTCCGGCGTGGTGCCGCAGCAGCCGCCGACGCCCTGCACGCCCAGCTCCGCGATTTCACACATAATGTCGGAAAATTCTTCCGGCCCCACATCGTAGGTGGTCTGTCCGCCTTCTACCCGGGGCAGTCCCGCATTGGGGTTTACGATGATGGGGGTGGAGCTGCATTCTGTGAAACGCTTCACGATGGGCAGCATCTGCCGGGGACCGAGAGAGCAGTTGATGCCCAGGGCATCCACCCGCAGTCCCTCCAGCATGGCCGTCATGGACTCCGGTGTGCCGCCTGTCAGCATTTTCCCCTTCTCGTCGAAAACCAGGGTAATGAAGACGGGCAGATCGCAGCTTTCCTTCGCGGCGAGAACGGCGGCCTTCGCTTCGTAGGAGTCATTCATGGTCTCGATGAGCACGAGATCCGCGCCGGCCTCGGCACCGATTTTCACGACCTCCGAGAAAATCGCTACGGCATCCTCAAAATCGAGGTCGCCCATGGGCTTCAGGAGCTTTCCGGTGGGGCCGAGATCCAGTGCCACATAGGCATCGTCCTCCCGGCCGGCTTCCCGGCGGGCCTCCACGGCGAGACGGACACCGGATTCCACGATTTCCCGGAGATTCTCCGGATATTTCAGCCGGTTGGCGCCGAAGGTATTGGCATTGAAGATGGTGGAGCCGGCCTCCAGATAGCCGCGGTACAGGCTCTTGATGCGGTCGGGATAGCGGAGATTCCAGGTTTCCGGGAGCTCTCCGGCAGCCAGTCCCATCCCCTGGAGGATGGAGCCGGTGCCGCCGTCAAAAAAGATCCATTCATTGTTCAGTCGATCCAGTAGTTTCATAAAATATCATTCTCCTTGGTCCGCGTCTTCTGCACGAAAGGCACAATTCGTTTTTTTGCAGCTGCGGCAGTCCTTCATATGGTTTTTCTGGGGCTTCGGGGTAATGCCGATAAAGGCGGTGACGGATTTCGAGGGCATCATGATGAGGCTGTCCGTCAGCGTGAGGCCTATGCGCTTTGCGCTGTCCAGCATGCGGCAGACCACCGGCTGGGCAGTGAGGGGCATGTCGCCGTAGCCCGGCGAGAACCGGGGCTTTAAATACAGACCCTCCTGCAGTACCTGCTGTCGCAGTTCCTCGTTGATGCGGTTGCAGTAGGACTCGATCATCTCGGCGCTGGCCGCCTGGTAAATGACGGCATCCGACATTTTCGTGGCGGTGGCCCGGCGGATGAGACGATCCACACCGATGCCCAGGGTGGCGGCAAAGAGGAAGACCTCACGGCAGTCCTGAAGGTTCCGCGTGAGATCCCGGCTCACAAAGGGATGCCCGTCCACCTGAAAGCTGTCCTCGCCTGTGATCTGCAGGGGGAGACGGAGATAGGTGGAGCGGGGCTCTGCGGCAGCCTGCAGGGCGGATTCACAGACGGCGATTTTCTGCAGCAGCTCTGCGTCCGGCAGATTTCCCCGGCGATAACCCAGATACCGAAGGACCTCCTTCTGACGAATCTCGATCATGGCTTACAGAATATCCTTTACGGCATTCAGGATGCCCTCGGCGATGTCCGGCTTATTCATGGAATAAACGTGGATGTGGGTGCAGTCGTTGGCAATGAGATCCACGATCTGCTCGGCGGCATAGAGGATGCCGGCCTGCTTCATGGCCTCGGGACGGGAGCCGAACTTGTCTGCCAGTGCCCGGAAGCGGTTCGGGATCATGGTGCCGGAGAGGGACACGGAGCGCTGCAGCTGCTTGGGATTCGTGATGGGCATGATGCCGGCCAGCACCGGAACATGAACACCGCGCTCCCGGAGGCGGTACAGGTAGTTGTAGTAAACCGCATTGTCAAAAAACATCTGGGTGGTCAGGAACTGACAGCCGGCCTCGACCTTCTCGCGGATGTGGTCGATGTCCTCGTTCTTGGTGGCGCATTCCACATGGCCGTCCGGATAACAGGCACCGCCGATGCAGATGTCCTTGTCAATCTCGCGGATTTCGCGGATCAGCTCAGCTGCATACTGATAGTCATGAGCCGGTGCTCCCTCCTTCGGGATGTCGCCGCGCAGCGCCATGATGTTTTCGAAGCCCTGCTCGTGGTATTTCTGAATCATATCGTGTACATGTGCTTTTGTGGAATTGATGCAGGTGAGGTGAGGAAGCACGGTGACGCCGTACTTATCATTGATGTTCTTGGCGATGTTCAGGGTGTGCTCGGAGGTGCCGCCGCCCGCGCCGTAGGTTACGGACATGAAGCTCGGATGCAGTGCGGCGATGGCCTCTGTGGCCTTTTCGACGGATTCGTAGTTGCTGGTCTGCTTCGGGGGGAAAACTTCGAAGGACAGGGTAATGTCTTTGGTATTTAAGATATCGATGACTTTCATGTGTATGATCTCCCTAATTTCTGTGATTTCTATATTAAAAATATATTCTAACATAGAAATCTTCTGTCTGACAGTCACGAAAATTTATATCTGGCTATAGGATGCGGTATGGGAACCCGCCTGCAGAGCGCATGTACAGAATAAGTGCAAAGAATTTTTTCGGAAACGGTTTTCATTTTTGGGGGAGAAATCTATACTAAGGGAACGCTGCCGCATTCGGAGCAGCAGGGAAATGAGGTTAAACAACAGGAGGAAATAGAGAAATGGCGAAAATGATGGAAATTCCGGAGGCTTACCAGCAGGTGCTGGCCCGCTATGCGGAGGCAGAGAATACCACAGAGGAGACGGCATTTACCAATCTGATGGATTTTATACAGCTGAAGGACGGCGCATTTACCGGTGTGCGGATTGCGGTGGAGAATCCCCTTTCCTATCTGACGGATCCGGAGGGGCTTAATGCCCAGACCGTGCTGCAGCTTTATATGGATATCTTCGGAGAGGATACCATCGGTGCTATGGTGCGCGGCTACTACAATCCGGATCGGCTGGACTGCGTGCTGCTGGAAATTGAATATGACAGCGAGCAGCCGGTATGGGATCTTCTTGAAATGTTCCATTATAAGCTGCCGGGCATGGATATTTTGGAAAACGACGTACTGGAGCTTATGTATGTCCACGACGGCTACGGAGATATGCCGGCCCGGGCACGGGAGCTTTTCTATGACGTCTTCACAGAGGATCTTCCGGATGATGGCTTTTCCAAGGCCGGCTATTATGAGAATGCCTTCGAAGAGGAAGAGGACTTCGATGACGATGAGGATTTCGATGACGACGATCCGGCGTTTTTTGAGGAGGAGTCGGAGGACGATTCGGAAGAGGAGTAAGGCTTCGGGTTTTGATTAAGAGGAGAGATTATGAAATACGTAAAGGAAGTATTGTGGATCGTTGCATTCACATTTGTCGGTGAGGTGCTGAATGCACTGCTGCCGCTGCCGGTGCCGGCGGGGGTTTACGGTCTGTTTCTGATGCTGATCGCCTTGGTGACAGGCGTGATTAAGGTTTCAGATGTGGAGGGTGCCGGAAACTTTTTGCTGGATACCATGACGATGATGTTCCTGCCTGCGGCAGTGGGCATCATGGCGGCTGCGGATGTGCTGCTGCCTGTGCTGGGACAGTATATCGTGATCATTGTGGTATCCACGGTGCTGGTTATGGCGGCGACAGGCCGGATGGCGGAGTTTATTTTAAAACGGACGTCAAAGGAAAAGAAGGAGGCTTCGAAGAAATGAAGGATGCACTTGTAAATTCCAATTATTTCGGTCTGACACTCAGTGTTTTCATATTTTTGCTGGCGGTGGAGATTAAGGCACGCTTTAAGCTGGCCATACTGAATCCGCTGCTGACCTCAACCGTTATTATCGTGGTGATTCTGGCGCTTTGCGGCATCCCCTACGAAAGCTACAAGTCGAGTGCCAATTTTCTGAGTTATCTCCTGACACCGGCAACGGTATGCCTGGCGATTCCGATGTATAAGCAGCTGCAGCTTCTGAAGAAGAACTTTGCGGCGGTGATCATCAGCATTTTGACCGGCACCTGCTGTTCGGTATTCGGCATTTTCCTGATGGCAAAGCTTTTTGCCCTGCCGAAGGAGCATATCGCGTCCCTTCTGCCGAAGTCCATTACCACAGCCATCGGCATGGGTGTTTCTGAGGAGGCCGGCGGCATTGTGACACTCACGGTGGTGGCCATTATCATCACCGGTATCCTCGGAAATATGATTGCGGAGGCGGTTTTCAAAATCTTCCGCATCAATCATCCCATTGCCCGGGGATTGGCGCTGGGCACCTCGGCCCATGCGGTAGGCACCGCCAAGGCGCTGGAGCTCGGCGAGATCGAGGGGGCCATGAGCTCCCTTTCCATCGTGGTGGCCGGTATTTTGACTGTGATTTTGGTTCCGGTGGTGGTTACATTTGCTTGATTGCTCCGGGCTGGGAGAATGCCTTTTCCATTGACGACCCAAGCCGGAAAAGGTAAACTACAGAATAGCTTAGAGTCAGGTGCCGGCAGGACCGGCCGGAATGGAGAGAATGATGAAGATCTATAATACGATGTCGAGAATGAAGGAGGAGTTTCAGCCCATTGAGGAGGGAAAGCTGCGGATGTATGTCTGTGGTCCCACGGTTTATAACCTGATCCACATCGGCAATGCCCGCCCCATGATCGTTTTCGATACCTTCAGAAGATATATGGAGTATAAGGGCTATCAGGTGACCTATGTGTCCAACTACACCGATGTGGACGACAAGATCATCAAGAAGGCCAATGAAGAGGGCACAGACTGCCGTACCATCACCGAGCGGTATATCCGGGAGGTGGAGAAGGATATGGCGGATATGAACATCGAGCCGGCCTCTGCCCATCCGAAGGCAACAGAGGAGATCCAGGGCATGATCGACCTGATTGATCAGCTCGTAAAGGAGGGCCATGCCTATGTGGCGAAGGACGGCACAGTCTACTATGACACCAGCTCCTTCCCGGAGTACGGCAAGCTTTCTCACAAGAATATTGAGGATCTCCAGTCCGGTCTTCGCGAGCTGAAGGTTTCCGGTGAAGAGGACAAGAAGAATTCCACGGATTTCGTGCTGTGGAAGCCGAAAAAGGAGGGAGAGCCCTTCTGGGAGTCCCCCTGGTGTGAGGGAAGACCCGGCTGGCATACCGAGTGCTGCGTTATGGCCCCGAAGTACTGCGGCGGCCGACTGGACATCCATGCCGGCGGTGAGGATCTGGTGTTCCCGCATCACGAAAACGAAATCGCCCAGTATGAGGCGGCCCATCATGAGCAGTTCGCCAATTACTGGATGCACAACGCCTTCATTAACATCGACAACAAGAAGATGTCCAAGTCACTGGGCAACTTCTTTACCGTTCGGGACATCACAAACCTTTATGATCCCATGGTGCTGCGCTTCTACATGCTGTCCGCCCACTACAGAAGCCCGCTGAATTTCTCCCGTGAGCTGATGGACTCCGCAAAGACCAGTCTGGATCGTATTCTGACTGCGGTGGAGCGTCTGCATGAGCTTCTGCCCAAGCTGTCCGATGGGGAAATGTCTTCGGCGGAAACGGAGAAGCAGTCCCTTTTTGCACAGCAGGCGCAGGTTTTTGAAAGCAAGATGGAGGACGACCTGAATACGGCGGATGCCATTACTGCCATCTTCGAGCTGGTCAAGCTCAGCAACGTGGAGGTGACAGAGGAGAGCACGAAGGCATTTGCACAGTATGCACTTAAGCTTCTGGAGACACTGACGGGTGTGCTGGGCATACGGACAGAAAAGAAGAAGGAAAGCCTGGATGAGGAGGTCGAGGCGCTGATCGCAGAGCGGCAGGCCGCACGAAAGGCGAAGAACTTTGCCCGGGCGGACGAGATCCGCGATGAGCTGCTGGCGAAGGGCATCGTGCTGAAGGATACCAGAGAGGGCGTGAAGTGGAGCAGAGCGTAAATGTCTGGCAGCAGCCGGGCTCGATTTTTGAGGAATATCAGGACCGGCTGGGCATCAGCAAACGGGATGTGAACACCACCTCGCTGTTGGCAATGGCGTATCTTGGGGACTGTGTCTATGATCTTTTTGCGCGGGACTTTGTCCTTGCGCATGCGCCCGGCAATGTCAACCGCATGAACCGGCTGAAAACGCAGTTGGTTTGCGCACACGCCCAGTCGGAGATCATGGGCTGGCTCATCGGCGAAGCGGCGCTGACAGATGAGGAGCTCGGTGTGTACCGACGGGGGCGAAACCAGAAGTCGGAGACTCACTCGAAAAACTCCTCTATTCAGGAGTACCGACGGGCCACGGGCTTTGAGGCGCTGCTGGGCTATCTCTATATAAAGGGAGACATGAACCGGATGGGTGAGCTCATCAGCCGGGGCATTTATCATATCTGGGATGGCCTTACGGCAGCTCCTACAGGAGAAACAGAAGAGAAGGAAAGAAAGGACGCAGAATGAGAGACGAGGAATTGACACTGATCGGCAGAAATCCGGTGCTGGAGGCCTTTCGCGCCGGAAAAACCATAGATCGCCTCTTTGTGCAGGACGGTCTGCGGGAAGGCCCTATTTCCACGATTTTGCGGGAAGCGAAGAAGCATGACACCATGGTGGACTTCGTGAAGAAGCAGCGACTGGATGAAATGGCCGGCGGAGAGGCACACCAGGGCGTTATGGCGTATCTCGCTTCCTTCCGCTATTATGAGGTGCAGGACATTCTGGACTATGCGGCAGAAAAGGACGAGCCGCCCTTCATTTTCCTGCTGGACGGCATAGAGGATCCCCATAATCTGGGCGCAATGATCCGTACCGCGAACCTTTGCGGCGCCCATGGCGTCATCATTCCCAAGCGCCGTGCCGTAGGACTCACCTCCACGGTGGCGAAGACCAGTGCCGGGGCGCTGAATTATACCCGGGTGGCCAAGGTGACCAATCTGTCTGCTGTCATCGAGGAGCTGAAGGAGAAGGGGCTCTGGTTTGTCTGTGCGGATATGGGCGGCGAGAGCATGTATAAGCTGAACCTGAAGGGCCCCATCGGCCTCGTCATCGGCAACGAGGGAGAGGGCGTCTCCCGGCTGGTGCGGGAGAAGTGCGATATGATCGCCTCCATTCCCATGAAGGGCGACATTGACTCCCTGAACGCTTCCGTGGCCTGCGGTGTGCTGGCCTATGAAATTCTGCGGCAGCGGATTATGGGCTGAGGAGAGTGCGATGACGGAAAAAAACATGCAGGAAATCACGGGACATACCCGGATGATCTGTCTGCTGGGATCTCCGGTAGCCCACAGCCTCTCTCCCCAGATGCACAATCTCGCCTTTGAGACACTGGGACTGGATTACCGCTATCTGGCCTTCGATGTACAGCCCGCACAGCTTCCGACAGTGGTGGAGGCCTTCCGGGCCATGAAGGTCCGGGGCATGAACCTCACCATGCCGCTGAAAAACGATATTGTGCCGCTCTGCGATCGGCTTTCACCGGCGGCGGAGATTTCCGGGGCAGTGAATACGGTGGTTTTTGAGGACGACGGCAGCATCAGCGGCCATACCACGGACGGTGCCGGCTTCCTGCGGGCTCTGCAGGAGGAGCACATCGACTGGAAGGGAAAGAAGCTGACGATCTTCGGCAGCGGCGGCGCCGGTACGGCGATTCTCGTGCAGGCGGCTTTGGACGGGGCAGCGGAGATCAGTGTGTTCTCCCGCTTCAGCAGCCGATTTATCGACAGGACGCGTCGAGTGGTGCAGCAGCTTAATGAACGTACCGGCTGCCGGGTAAGCCTCTATGATTATGAGGACAGCCGGATACGGCAGGAGCTGGGAACGTCCGCATTGCTGGTGAATGCCTCCAATGTGGGCATGGCGCCTCATACGGAGGGCTGTCTTGTGAAGGAGAAGAGCTGGCTTCCCGAGGGTCTCACCGTGACGGATGTCATCTACAATCCCCGGGAGACGCGGCTTCTGCAGATGGCTCATGAACAGGGACTCAAAACCATGAACGGTATGTATATGCTCCTGTATCAGGGCGCAGAGTCCTTCCGTCTCTGGACCGGCAGGGAAATGCCGGCGGAGCTGGTGAAGGAGAAATACTTCGCAAACGTTTAGGTACTGAAAAAGGGAATCGGCCGGGTTTTGCCCAGCTGGTTCCCTTCTCGATGTATTTATGCTAAAATATGTCCAATTGTGCATTGGTGCACAGCTTGATAAGTGAAAGAGGAATAAACCATGGAAAAACCGAGCATTGAAGAGCTTTTAAAGGGCAATACAAATATCACAGAAGCCATTTCTGTTTTCAGTGAGGATGAAAATCACGACAAGGATCACCTGCAGGTGGTGTTTCAGAAGCTTCTTGAGGAAATGAAGGCGGGCACCTGCATGCTTTTTGCTGCTACGCCGATGCCGGCAGTGGAAGGGCAGAAGGAGAATCAGTTCCGGATTACCATGAACATCCTGAAGACCGGTGACGGCAAGAGCTATGCCGTTGCGTATACCAGTCAGGAGGAGCAGGCGAAGGGAAAGGACCGCAAGGATGTCGGCAATGCTGTGACGATGCCCATCGGCAAGATTCTGGAGGCTGCGGTGCAGAATCCCCAGATCGACGGCGTGGTGATCAACCCCTGGGGCGAGAGCTTCATCGTGGTGCGGAAGGTAGAAGAGGTGCTGCTGAACCAGCTTCGTCAGGAAAACGTGAAGCGGAACCTGCACAATGAGCAAATCGAGAGCTGCATCGCGCAGTACTACAAGGATCTGGACGAGAAGCTGCCGGATGAGACGGCACAGAACCAGAAGATGAAGAAGTCACTGGAGCGGCTTCTGGCAGCTGTGCTGGATGCCTCCAACCGGCAGTCCCATGTACTGGTGGCGGTCAGCAAGGTGAAGACAGAGCCCAAGGAGGATGAGGTACAGGATCCGGCCAGAAAGAAGCAGCCGGAGGAGAAGATCGTACTGAACCACATGAAGACCTCCGACGGCAAGGATGTGCTGGCAGCCTTCACAAATGACGAGGAGATCCGGAAGGGCAATCAGAACACCGGTGCCATCACCATGCCGCTGCAGAACCTGCTGCTGACAGCAAAGAAGATGGCGGAGACCACCAAGCTGGACGGCGTGCTGCTGAACGTCTGGGGTCAGCGCTTCCTGCTGAATCAGGCGCTGATTCAGTGGATCCTTCAGGCAAAGACCATTCAGATGGGCAATGCCAAGGCGGCACAGCAGCAGACGAAGAAGAAAACCATTGTGCGCTCTGCGGTACTGGGTGCTGCGGCAGCCGACATGCTGTCTCTGGAGGAGAAGCCGGTGAGCGGCGAGCTTTCTGAGGAATCCCTGGGACTCTGGGCAGATGCCGGTCTCAGCTTCGCGGCAATGGAGAGTCTGAATGCCGAGAAGAAGCTGGATTTCGACAGCATTATGGATGCTTATTTTGCCTGGGAGATGCGCGGCGAATATACCGCCCTCGGCAAGGCAGAGCATGTGAATGCAACATTTGGTGCAGCGCTTATGAACAACGCCCGCGGTGTGGCGGCACTGCAGTGCGGCGAGGACAAGGACGACAACGGATCTCTGATCCGCATGCTTCCCTTTGCGCTTCTTCTGGGACGCCGCGGCCATGCTTTCTCGGATATGGACCGCTTCATGCTGCATCAGGCTTCTGCTATGACGCACAACAATGCGGATGCAAAGCTTTGCTGTGAGCTCTATGCCCTGATGCTCCGGAACATTGAAAACGGCCTCGGCGGAAAGACTTTGGCGGAGCAGCTGCAGGCTGCGGTCAATGACATTTCCCTCTTCTATGAGGAGGAGAGCGAGGAAGGCCTGACCCCGGAGGAGATTGAGATGAACCGGGAGGCTCTGGAACAGCATCGTGAGGTGGTGCAGGACTATGATCAGGTAAAGCCTTCTCTGGCACTGCTTGCACGTCTGCAGGAGCTGGACGGCTTCAAGGCACTGCCGGAGGAGGAAATTCGCGGCACAGAAAAGGCCGTTGATACACTGGAGGCGGCCGTTTACTGTCTTCTCAACACAGACAGCTATGAGGCCTGCGTGCTGAAGGCAGCGAATATGGACGGCGCAGCTGAGGCAGTGAGTCTGCTGGCAGGTTCCTTGGCCGGTGCCTTTTACGGTGAACAGGCCGTACCGGCGGCATGGCGTGAGAAGCTGATGAAGGCCACATGGATTCAGGAGCTGTGCGACACCTTCCAGAAGACCTGGATCGCATAGGAGATAAACAGAGGATGGAATACGGAAAAGACAGGGAGAGACGGGTATTTGATTTCCGGGACGGCGGCCGCAGCGATGCGGAAAGCGAGGAGCAGGGCGTAATCACTTATGCTCTGACGAAGACAGATGTTTCGGCACCGGATCCCGCGAACCCCATTCTTATTTTGCAGGGAGAGCCGGAGAGCGACGATGCAGGGCACGGAGATGGGGAGACTTCTCTCTTCGGCAACTTCATCAATCCCAGACGCCGTTCCGCCTTTCGTGTCCGGGAGGATAATGCTGACCTTCGGGACATTCTGGCGCTGGACGGCCGCTTTGTGAAGCTTCTGGAGTGGCTGGGAGAAAACGGCACTGCGCTCTGTCTCTTCGGTGCGTGGACGAAGGAGGGCTTTGCCGTTACCCGTCTCCGCATGGTGGATTCCCGGTATCAGAGTGCGGGAACGACGCCGCAGGACAGCTTCCTGCAGCTTATGGTGTCGAGACTGCTGCGGAGCCGCTATACCGAGGAGGAGCCGGAGCAGGAGGATCCTGAGGCGGGACAGCTGCGTATGACGGATCTCAACGGCATGCTGGATTTCTTGCGGGTGGCAGGACAGACACTGCCGTCGGCAATCCGCACATGGGCCCACCGCAATGTGAATCTGGTGCAGTCCGGAGCCATCAGCCCGGAGGAGCGGCGGCATGCGCAGCGCTGTCTCTCCATGATGCTGAACATCGAATGGAAGGGCTCTTATTTTGAGGCCATTGATCCGGTGGAAGCGAGAAGAATCCTGGATGAGGAGCTCTTTGGCCTGGAAAATGTGAAGCAGCGCATTATCGAGACCATTATCCAGATCAACCGGACCCACACGCTGCCGGCTTACGGCATCCTGCTGGCTGGACCCGCCGGTACCGGAAAATCCCAGATTGCGTATGCGGTGGCAAGAATCCTGAAGCTGCCCTGGACCTCGCTGGACATGAGTGCCATTCATGATTCCGAGGCCTTGACGGGAAGTCCCCGGGTATATTCCAACGCAAAGCCGGGACGGATCATGGAGGCCTTTTCGCAGGCAGGAGCATCGAATCTGGTGTTCATCATCAACGAGCTGGACAAGGCGGATGAGCGGAATGCCAACGGCAATCCCGCGGATGCTCTGCTGACGCTGCTGGACAATCTGGGCTTCACGGACAACTACGTGGAGTGCATGATTCCCACAGGCGGCGTGTACCCCATCGCTACGGCCAACGATAAGTCGAAGATCAGTGAGCCGCTGCTGACACGCTTTGCGGTGATTGATATTCCGGATTATACACCGGAGGAGAAGAAGCAGATTTTTTCACGCTTCGCTTTGCCGAGGGTGCTGAAGCGCATGGGCATGCGGGAAGAGGAGTGCATCATCGAGGAAGATGCGGTGGACGCCATTCTGGAGAAGTATCGCGATGAGCCGGGCTGCCGTGATCTGGAGCAGGCAGCGGAGCATCTCTGCGCCAATGCCCTTTATCAGATCGAAACCACCCAGGTGAAGCAGGTGCGCTTTGACCGAGAGAAAACCAGGGAACTGTTGGGATAAAAAGAAAAAAGAAGGCTTTGCATATCGCAAAGCCTTCTTTTTTGTGGGTTAAGTTCTGTAAACGGGGGGTCAGAGAGCACTGGGCACCCCGTCAGCCAAGCTGACGCTGAACCCAGTGGTCAATGATTACTGAATCCAGGCACCGCTGGCTGTTACATAATAGCCGTCCGGTGTCATGCAGCTGGCATACATGTTTCCGTTGGTGGCATCCAGATAATACCAGACGCCGTTGACATTGATCCAGCCGGTGGCCATGTATCCGGTCTGCAGGAAGTAGTACCACTGACCGTTGATGTTCTGCCAGTTGTTGACTGTGTAGCTGCCGTCGGCATTCCGATACCACCAGCCGGTGCTGTCCTGAATCCACTGTCCTACGGAAGAACCGCTGGGACCGGTGGTGCTGCCGCTGGATGTTAAATTGCTTGAAGGGGAAGAGCTTGTGCTGGTTGTACTGCTGCTGGTGCTGCCGTATTCAGAACGGATTGTGGAGGCCTCCGTGCTGGTGACAGTAAAGTTTTCCGAGGTCTCAAAGGTGCCCTTCTTGCTGGAGCTGTAAATGCCGCGAACCTTGAAGCGGTAGGTACCGGACTGTGTGAAGGAGCTTGCGAAGCAGTAATAATCGCTGGTGGTGGTGACGGTCTTCAGAAGTGTTCCGCTGCGGTAGAGCTTCACCTCGTACTTCTTGACATCACCGCCGCCTGACCAGGAGGCAGTGGCGCTGTCCTCATCCCAGGACAGATCGTCTACGGCGAGGTCATAGCCGTCGCTGCTGGAGCTGGAGCTGTCTGAGAGTGTGCCGAACTTGAAGGTCACATGCAGGTAGTTGCCGCTCTTGCTGACGCCGGTTACGGTGCCTGAATCGCCGCTGACGGTGACGCTGGACTTGCTGCTGACAGCCCATTTGTAGCTGTCCGGATCATCCAGACTCAGGGTAATGATGATGACCGGGTGTGAGCTGCTCTGCCAGCCGCCGGAGGGAACGGAGCTCTGAAGCTTATAGCCGTCCACAGAGTAGTTGTCGGAGTTGGAGTCAATGGTGACGTCGTAGCTGCTTCCGTCCAGCTCGAATTCGCCTTCGATGGAGAGCGAAACCTTTGAAACGCTGGTCTTGGTGGACGCCATTGCCGTGAAGGGCATAGCGCAGAGGGCTGCTGCCATAATGGCGCTCGCCAGCATTTTCCGAATATTGATGTGCATAGGGAAATCCTCCTTAAAAAGTGTATCGGAATTGATACATTCAGTATAAACCATTGTGCGCCAAAAGTGAAAGTGCGGAAATGCGGTTTCAGAAAACTGTAAGATTGACGTTATCCGGCTGTTAAAAAATGGTTCTAAGAGGGACTATTATGTGTTATGATGAATCTAAACCAGAAGGTAAGCAAACGAATCCGAGATCAAACGAAGGAGGACATAAGAAATGGAAGAGTTTGAGCTTGATTTCAGCGGCGTTGATGATGAGGATGCATTTTATGATGTCTTAGAAGAGGTGCTGCCGCTTCCGGCACATTTTGATCGGGATCTGGAGACATTGTATGATCTGCTGCTGGAGTATGGCGAATCCTGGAAGATACAGGTATCCGGTTTGGATGACGCAGCGGAGGCTATGCCCGCTTTTACGCGGCGCTTTCGGAAGGCCTGCCGGAATGCGATGATTGAGACACCGGGGCTGGAAATCGAATTTTAAACAATGTTCAGCATCACATTATGAAAAACGCCCATCGGGAACAGCATGGAGCTGTTCTCGGTGGGCGTCTTTTATATCAGCTGATGTTTTTTCTCGAATTCCGCACAGGAAACCGGCCGCGAGAAGAAGTATCCCTGAAAGCGGTGGCAGCCCCGGGCGGACAGGAAGTCTACCTGCTCCTGACTGCTGACGCCCTCGGTGATCACCGGCATGGAGAGACGGTTCGCCATGCTGAGGACGGATTCCAGAATCACCTGGCTCCGGGTCTCCTGGGAGGTCGTTGAAAGAAAGTGCATGTCGAGCTTGAGGCAGTCGGCGGGAATGTCCTTCAGCATGTTGAGGGAGCTGTAGCCGGAGCCGAAGTCATCAATTTCGATATGGAAGCCGCGTCGATGCAGGCGGCCCACCAGATGGGTGTAAGCGGCGGCATTGGACATAATGGCGGATTCCGTGAATTCCAGATGCAGCTGGGAGGGAGACAGGCCGTAGCGCTTTATCAGATCCGCAAAGTAGCTTTCGATATCGATATAGTAGACATCCTGCAGGGAAATGTTGACGGAAAGGGTCAGGGATTTATGTCCATGCTTCGTCCAGCGAGCCAGAATGCGGGCTGCTTCCTCCCAGACGTAGCGGTCCAGCTTGTAGACAATGCCGGCATTTTCCAGGATGCTGATGAAATTGACGGGTTCAGTGACATTTCCGCTGCGGTCAATCCAGCGGGCCAGAACCTCGGCGCCCAGAAGCGTTCCGTTCTCATCAACCTGAGCCTGCAGATAGGGCTGAATCTGTCCCTCCTGCAGGGCGCGGTCCAGGGCACTGATCACCTCGCGTTCGTGTTTTGTCTGCTCCAGTTGTGCGTCGGAATACCAGGCAATGCTGCAGGGCTCATCACCTGTGATAGAGGCCAGAGCCATTTTTGCGCGGTCGCACATGATGGAGACATTGATGTCCGGCTCCTGAATGCGGTAAAGTCCAAACTGGAAGTGAAGGGCATAGACGGAAGAATCCGTCAAAGCGGCCAGAGCGGCGGCCTTCTGCCGAAGACACGCCGTATCCAGACGGTGCTCCGGCAGCAGAATGGCGAAGTGCTCATTTTCCAGACGGCCGTAGACCATATCATCTGTGCAAGTGGTGAAAAGAAGATTTGCGATGGCCAGCAGAATCTCGTTTCCCTTGTCTTCACCGAAAAAGCTGTTGACCAGCTTGAAATCCCGGATGTTGCTGCGAAGCAAAATGTATTTTGTATCCGGATTTTCATTCAGGAAACGGCGGCTGTTGGTATAGAAGGTCTGGCGGTTGTAGACGCCGGTCAGAGCATCATGGGTGTTTAGGAAGTGATTTGCCAAGTGTTCCTCAAGCCCCTTGGAGGCTTTTTCAATGACATGCAGCATACCGCAGAGCTTGCCGTTCTCCTGCAGGAGATGAATACGGCGGGTATAGAGCTGCAGCCGTCCGTCCAGAGTCAGATGCAGAAAGCCTTGATTTTCCACCAGGGACGGATCGTCTCTTCTCAGCCAGATATTGGCATCCCTCATTAATTCCGCTTCATCCTTTGCCGAAAAAATACGATAGGCCTCCGGATTGGCATAGTAGAGATGGTTTTTCGTGTCCGTCAGCAGAAGACCGGTGGGGAGATGATCCAGGGCAGACAACAGGAGAGCCGCTGCGCCCTGCTGCTTTCCTGATAAAATTTCCTTCATGATGCTCTCCATGGATGACATGAATTCTATCTCCTTCCTTGACGGATTTTTCTTAAATAATATAGGAACTATAGCATGATTTAATTTTTTTGGAAAGCCTCTTATTGTTTTTTGCAGTAACAGCGTTTATCATTTAAGAGAAATATACGAAACGATTACACATGTATAAGAATGGAGACGTAATATGAATCCTATGGATATGATGAAGCTCGCCGGTGAGTTCCGGCGTTTTCAAAATGACCACCCGAAGGTGGTGCAGTTCCTGCAGATGGAGCTTGGCAGCGGTGTGCCGGAGGGCACGGTGCTGGAGCTGACCGTCACGAAGCCGGGAGAGCGTCCGGTTACCAGCAATATGCGGGTACTGCCGGCGGACCGGGAAATGGTGGAGAAGCTGAAGAAGCTCAGCAAGTAAAGGAAATTCGGGCCGAAGACATTGACCTGATATACTGAAAAAACGGGAAAGAAGAGGAGAAACGAAGATGAAGCTGACCATGCTGGGAACCGGAAATGCGGTGGTGACGGAGTGCTACAACACCTGCTTTGTGCTGACGGATGAGAAGGAAAACGGAGAAAAATCCTATTTCATGGTGGACGCGGGCGGCGGCGGACAGATTCTGCATCAGCTGAAGTACGCGGGCTTTGACTGGAAGGATATGAAGGAGATTTTTCTGACGCATAAGCATGTCGATCATTTCACCGGCATGATCTGGATGATTCGGGTCATCAGTCAGAATATGAAGGCAGGAAAGTATGAAGGCACGGTGCGGATCTACGGTCATGAAGAGGTGATCCGGCTGCTGGACGAAATTTCCCACATGCTGCTCCAGGCCGGACCGCTGAAGTTTATCGGCGACCGCCTGCAGCTCATTGCCGTGGAGGACGGGGAGACCCGGGAGATCAACGGCCGTAAGGTGACTTTCTTCGACATTCATTCCACGAAGGCCAAGCAGTTCGGCTTCAGCATGGAGCTGGACAACGGGGAGAAGCTGACCTGCTGCGGAGATGAGCCCTACAACGAGACTGAAAAGCAGTATGCGGAAAACAGCAAGTGGCTGCTCCATGAGGCTTTCTGCCTCTATGAGGACCGGGAAGAATTCCATCCCTATGAGAAGCATCATTCTACGGCGCGGGATGCGGCGGAGCTGGCGGAAGGCCTGGGCGTTGAGAATCTTCTGCTCTATCATACCGAGGACAAGACCATCAAGACCCGGAAGCAGCGCTACACAGAGGAAGCGCAGCAGTA